>WJKD01000247.1 GCA_014729315.1 Promethearchaeota archaeon
CGTCAGTTCCGCAGCTACGGCAACGATATCATATTCTTGGTCATGAGCAATGATTGGGAATCCACTTTTTTCTCCAACGCCCGACTTAGCGTCTTCATGTTGACCGTCATTATCGTCTTCATCAATGAAGATAAAATCGAATAATGCTACTTTGTCCCTGATATCAATCTCAGATGGCCATTCCATGGGTTTTATTCCAAACTTTTTTTCGGAATAATGATTTTCATCTATATAGGTAAGTAAGGAAATTATATAGTAACTATAATTAGGGTAATCGACAGTCGGATTAAATGAATAAATATCGTTAATATCATTTAAATGCTTTACATTTGATAAAACATATTTATATATATGATTATTGGCATCATAGTCTGGAGAATAAAACGCATTATCCGATATGACAGAAGGATCTAGCCCTATATGGTTTAGTTCGATCATCTCAGACCCGCTATTTTTGCCATAATACGTCAGTTTTATAAAAAAGGGAGCACATTGCTCTTTTTCAGTACCTTTATCTGATAAATATTTTTCACATTGAAATTCTGCAACAATATCTAATGCATCTGTCGGTGCTTCAAAGATGTCGATGCCACTTACTCTATCACACTGATAAATCTTAATCGGCCGTTTTTCTGCATCGCAGTTGAAACATAATGAATAATCAACGGAAGGATTCAATATAGTTCGAGTATTGCATGTAATTGCATAGTCACCTTCACCTGAGACGCGACATATTTTTAGATACCAGGTTCCAGCTTCTGGGAATTTATATATTGATTCTTCCTTTCCTTCTTCAACACGTTCTCCTGTCCATACAAAATCATTCGATTCCGGATTTGGCGGTGAGTCTTTTTTGCCATAAATTTTGAAATCCGCGGACGTCGGATAGTCCAAAACTGTATGCATGCTTTCAATTCTATCTCCTATTTCAATTTTGTATGTGTCTTTTATATTCTCACTGTTTATGGTTCCTGTTTCTGATATTCCTGCGTTCAGCACATTAATTTCTTCAACATAACAAGTAAGATCATAATCACCAGCACCAGAGTGACTGTAAACCATTATATACCAGTCACCTGCTTCAGGAAAAGAATATGGTACTGTTTCATCTACGCCATTAGCTCGTTCTTCTCCAGACCAATCATGATCACTAATCGAAGGGAGTTCCACATAGTCAGTTTCTGGGTTATCAATCCTACCATAGATATCAAAATCGTCGTCGTTTTCTTTTATATCAAGGATTGTACGCATTTCTTCCGATTCAGTGTTAATTACAAGTTTGTATATATCAGAATCTCCGGCTCCATTCAAATTTTGGATATCTGTGGTGGTTCCTATAGGAAAATCCCAAATTGTTGGCCATTGAGGAGGATTAAAGATCGCATTGTGTCCTTTAATAATTCTCTTCCCATCGGCGTATGCATCGTCATAATAGTAGCCATCTGCAAGTTGAACTGTCACCTCATCATCAAATATAAGCGTTGGTTCAACCCCAGCCACTAGATATAAGTTTTGATGAATAGTATAGGTCTTATGATTAAGACTGCTTGCAGAATTGTATGAACCATGAGCTGAGGGAGGATCAGGATTCATGAATACAATGGTTTGATCTTCTATATATTTATCTAAAATATCTAAATCGTCATCACTATCGATAAAATTTACATTGAAGTAGCAAAATGACGGTTCTAAATGTATCAATGAATTCTTTAGTCCTTCGGCAATAGAAATAGCAAAGCTATTTGTTATCATCGCTTCAACAGGCGCGTTATCGATGAATTCAGTTTCAAGCAATATAGCAGGCATATTTGTATTTCTTAGTATTGTCAACGCTTTATCTCGATCATTTTTCAACCATCTAGAGCGAGTTGCATAATAATAAGCAGAATTAGAATCATTGTCCCTAATCTCATTATTTATTTGAACTGTTTTCATTTTTAATTCATACATAAGATTTTGATAAAGAAGTGTTGCGAAATAAATGGATTTTTCTTTTCTATCAATATCACCAGAAGAAGTATAATATACTTCTGTTCCGTTTGCTGGACTCGAACCACAAGCATTGCAATGGATACTAATAAATAAATCGACACCATCTTCAGGTATTTCTCGATTTCTTGCATCTCTATTTTCTGTCGTTTCTCCATTTGCAATTCTTGTTCTCTGCAACAATGTTAAATTAACGCTATTGTCATCTCTTGTTAATAGCGAGTGCCATTTAGAATATTTAAATTTGCCTAACTCAGCGTTTGCAAAGATTCTAGAATCAAAGCCTTGAGAATAATCAAGATTTAAGACTTTTTCATATATATCAGAGAAATTACCTTTTCCTACAGCACCTACATCATCTCCGCCATGTCCAGGATCTATCATGATATAGGCATCTTGTTGTGGATACGAATTAATAATAATCGCGAATATTGAGAAAAGGCAATATACAATAATATACTTAATTTTTTGTTTTTTCATAATTTTGTTAGATCTCCACTCTGGATACTTAATTTAAAATTATTTTAAATAATTCTGTATTCTGATTTATGTTACTCTTTATTAATGTTAGTAATTCGTAATTGTTAATCCATTTAATTTCTTTTATTATTGCATTACCAAATGACTTTATTTGATAGTAGTTATATTTTCCATCTTCTAAAATCCAAAGACTATTTTCAATTATACTTTCACTGTTTTCAGTACTTTTTACAAATGCGACTTTGGTACAATCTGGCGACCATGTTGGAAAATAGCACCGTATATATAATCTATTTACTTCTTTAAAATCATTAAAATGATATACATTGTCTATGCTTAAATTATTATCATTCTCGTACAAGTATACAATATAAAAGCCTCTTGAATAGCGATCCTCTATGGATATTTTAAGTGAGTTCGAAGCCCAATTCAACCAATCAATCATCTCAAAATCTAAATCAAGTAATTTTACACATCTCGTATTGAATATACCAAAACCTATTTCAATTTTTTCTTGTTGATATTTGCCCGATTCTAAAGCGGCAATTGCCTCTTCCTCACTTAATAATCCGAATTGACTTTTTTCGCCTATCGTAAGTTCCTCATTTTTATAATAATCAGAATAAAAAAACTTACCATTTGGTGCCCATTTTTCACCGATACCTTCAGTTACAAAAACAGGCGGATTATTATCAGTTATAAGATATATCTTAGCTCTCGAATTTTTACTACGAACCTGATAAAGGATATTTTCAAGATCTTTCACAGAAGCTGATACAACATTTCCCTCATTGTGTCTGACTACTATTGAGGTATCCTTAATTGTATCATAAATTTTTAAAATACTTTCTCTTCCTTCCTTTCTTTTAATTAGAAGATACCGATCATTGCTACTAAACCAAATATTTTCTCTTCTTGATCGGATTTGCGTTGAATAGATATTTTCTTCTTTATATACCTTTTTTAAGGCGTTGATTAAAAAATAATCAACTCGATTTTCAGAAACGATAACCAGACCCCCACTTGATACATGCTGTATTATTGAACCAGGAAAATCATTTTTAAAGATAGACTGGTATGAAACTTCAAATGGGACTTTTTGAAAAAACGTCTGAGAAGAAGATACCGTTGTGAATTGAAAAGCGGATAATATTGCACTAAGACAAAGCAAGACAACTATTTTGTTTTTCATCACTTTACTCCTATCAACTAGTTAATTATTTTTGTGTATTAATTTTCGGATAAATTTACCATCTGATTTAAAATTTAGTAACTTTAACTAAAATAACATTCACTTTATTTTGAGAAGTCTTTCGATAACTCCGATGTTTTTATTTTCATTTCTTGCGGTAAGTTTGTATAAATAGACACCATTTGCAATAATATTACCATCAGCATCCAGACCATCCCACTCTATTGAGTTAAAAGATGTTACAGAATAATTTTTAATAACTTTGATCAAGCGTCCTGCTGTGGTATAGATTTTAATAATAACTTCTGCTGGTTGTGATAATTCATAAGTAAAGTAAGTGTTTTGACGAAATGGATTTGGATAGTTAAGTACATTTAATATAAATAGTTCTTCTTGCTGTATATTAAAGGTAATTCGGTCTTCGCCTCTAAATCCTGCGCTATCAGCTATCAAGACACTAAGTTGGTGTGAACCATGCTCAAAAGCAGTTTGAATTTTACAGGAACAAGAATTTTTATTTTTAACGGCATATTCAATTATTGGACTCTTATAATCAAAAGCCTCATTATCCAATTTTACCATTAATGATTCTTTGATTAGTGAATGTTTCGCATTGATTTCAGCGATGAATACTGGTTTTGGATGAACATACTGTTGTTCGGCCATTAATGAATTCCCATGATAATGCAATTCAACAATAGGAACATCATAATCAATCATATTTAATCTCATAGCCGGATCACCTAACAAAGTAAACATCTCTGCAACTTCTTCCAAACTCCAAAACTGATTCAAATAATCTATCTTTGCCTTTGTGATTATCGAACCAATTGTATTAAATTTTTTCTCAAACAAAGAATAAAAAAATACTTGCCCTAAAGGGTTATAGGGATATATTACCGGACTTCCAGCTGCTGTCCATACAGCGATCGCTCCTTTATTACGCGACTTGGCCATCGCTTCCGCTAAGCATTCTTTTTCAGCATGCTGAAACATACCGGAACTACAAGAAAACGCTGTTACAAATGGAAATTTTCTATTAGACAGAGAATTTATCAATGATAAAGAAAATATTTTTTCTCGAGCCCAAAAATCGATTGCACCGTGTCCAATATAATTTAAAAGCAAGCAGCCATTATTAATAAAAGAAATAATTTCTTGCCGCATGTTAATTACATCTTTTGTGTTGCTCAAATATATTTTTTTTACATTATACTCTGATGGGACATAAATTAAAATATTGTCGCTCATAGATTCAAAATTTTCATCCTTTTTCGAATCATCAGAAACCAGTAAAAAGTTTTTTTTCCAATCCCAATGAGTATAGTCACTTTCATAGTTAATTATTTTATCAATTATAGACTCAATATCAGAAGTTGAACGTACTGCTAATCTTCCGCAAAACATATCAGGAATAACATCACTTCCACTCACACATATAAACCAATTATCATTGGCAGTTTCTTTCTCGCTATATTCTGGTTGAAACAAAAATGTCGGCACATAATTCTGATTACCCATTCCCAGATAGTCCTTATAATCATAACTCGCATCCCCAACCAATAATACGTACGTCGGAGCCGGTGGAGACCACTGGTAATATGTATACGACAAAAAATCCTTTATTGCCTGGGGATCAAAAATGCCGTAGTTGAATTCGTCATATAAATTTTGTACCGTTGCAATGCTCACTGTTAATCCATTCTGACGGTGAAGTTCAGCCAAAGGGATAATACTATTATGAAATAATTTATGGGTAATAATAACGTAATCTGCTTGTTGTGAAGTGTGATACAGATAAGAAGGCTCGTCTCGCGTGATAGACAATGGTTGTAAGATCGCTTCATCGTCAAGACAAATGTATTGATTGGTGGTATCAACATTTAAATCGAACAATAATCCATATTTCCCATCCAAATTTTGAACTGATATTTTTAATATCCGATTTACTGAATACGGATTTTCAATTTCAAAAACATGGACGTTATTGCTTTTAAAGTTAGTGATATTATAATTGAATAATCCACATCGATGGGGAACAAATTTAAGGCTGCCATTTATTGCAGAAAAATACCGCCAATAATCGAGTTCAAACCAATCCAGCGCCAGAATATCAAAATCATCTGCACTTTCTGATCTAAATGATAGTTTGTTTTTACCCTCCTTGAGCAAAGACTGAGGAAAACTTTTTATTATTGAATGATTTCCTTTTCCCTCCCATGTTTCTGTCACAATTTCTTGCTGATTCAATAGTATTGTCACAGAATGATCGGTATAAAATGCACCATAGATTTTTATCCTGATTATCCCTTGTTCCGATTCATTGTATTTAACATCATACAATTTAAATGTGAAGTCCTTTGTCTCATTGTATTTAATTTCTTCCCATGTCCAGTGGTCATCATCGTCTCGACCTGGCATTGAGGCTTTGTAAATGATATTCTCTTCCATTTTCCGGAGATTTTTGTATGCGTTCATCGGTTCCGCATCCGTTTTAGAAGCTCCATCTTTTTCTCCCATTCGTAAGCCATTTTTATCATCAAGGACTAACCAATAAATATTCTCATCGGAATAGATGGTTTTATTGGATTCGCCATAAAACAGAATGTAATCTGACATGTCAAATATACCATCCTGTTTGCCATAGATATAAACAGGGATTTCCTGTCCCTTATTATATAAACGGAGAGTTAACGGATTTACAGTAAACACATTTAAGCCGGCATCTCGTAAATGCGAATAGTTCAATCTATAAATCCCGTCTTTGTTAATTGAAATTTTATATGCTTCCAAATCAGCTATCTGACGATAAAAACTAACAGCATCGAAATTCCCTTCTGTGTCTTGTTTCATCTTCATTTGTTGCGATTGAAAATCTAAATTTGTTTGCAGGCTATTTAGTATACTCGTTGAAATAATCTCATCAAATACTTCCGAGCTTTCTTTTCGACATGATAATTTATTATTATCATTAGAGTTGATTAACTGTTTTTCAGCCGGGAATTGTTCGAGTTTAATTTTTATCTTCTTATACACTTTTATTTTTTTCGTTACGGGATTGTACTGCACCACATTAAATCTAACTTGCATTAGATAATGATCTCTCATAAAACCCAGGTAATTTATTTCAACAAGTTCATGGGGATAAAGTCTGTTTTCATTATAAATTGGATCTTTATTCAGAGAATATTCAACCGATTCAATGTTTTCTTCATTATAAGCCGGAGTCGGAGTAGGTGGCACTTCAATTCCGTCTATTACATCGAATTCTGTTTCGAGGATGTTCGCAGCGTATTTCGTAAAAGGCTTTATATCCAGCAACACAGCTTTTTGGGGCAACCGAGGTTTACCAAATTCACGATAATCACTCAAATTATCAATAGATATCAGTCCTTCCTTCCTGGATAGCGAATAATGTTGGACAGCAAATTCTATGGTGAAATTGTTGTCCTTTAATTCCACTAAATCCACATGGTAATCTTTGGCAAAAAGAATCGAAGATGTAGCAACTATGACAATAATGTTTATTAATTTCTTCATGGGTTGTATTTGATTATTCAAACACTAATTTCAGTTTATTATTATATATTTCTCAACGCATCAATCGGTTTTAAATTTGCAGCTTTCTGAGCTGGGTAAATACCAGCAATAATTCCTGTAATAATTGATACACTTGTAGCTATCGATATTGCCGGAACTAATGAAATTTTACATATTCCTAACCAGAGTTGAGTCATATAGTAAATACCGATTCCCCCAGTTATTCCCAAAATACCTCCGATAAATCCAGTTGCTACGGATTCGACAAGGAATTGAAAAAGTATATCGTGGCGCGTCGCTCCCACGGCGCGTCGTATTCCTATTTCATAAATTCGTTCTGAAACAGAAGACAACATAATATTCATTATTCCGGTTCCAGCTAAAATCAGTGCAATAAGAGCAATTAAAGTCAATACAATTGTAATTGTTCGTAAAATTCGTTTTGCAGAACGAATCTGTTGGTGCAACATATTTACCTTCACAGACGCTTGATTCCCATGTTGTATTCGGAAGTAATTTTCGATATTCTTACCTGCTTTTTGTGATTCATTAAAGTTCGCTACCTGCAAATCCAAACCCTGAACAAAATTAGTATTAAACCAGGTTTGGCTTCGCATTAAACTGAATGGGATAAATATTACGTCGTTGCCTCCTTTCACCAGATTCATGCTTTCTAAAAAAGGTCTGTCTTTTGGTTTTAAAATTCCAACGATTTTAAAGTACTCATTTGTTACTTGTAAGAAAGATCCTAATGCATGGGTATTTCCAAAGATTGTTTCGTAAGCTTCATGCGATAATATGCATACAAGATTTCTTTTAATTTCATCGACAGGAAGCAGAAATCTACCTTCTTTAAGACTTTCATTATGAATAAACTTCCAATCCGGTAGCGTTCCAATTAGCTTTATTCCCTCAAATAGTTTTCCCCCTCTTTTTGCTGAAACAGTCCAACAAATACTTGGTGCAATTTTCGTAATATTGGGACAATAATTCTTTAACCACTTCGTTTCATCGATTGAAATCAATTTAGCATTTGTTTTCGGATTATAGTCAAAATAGTCCACTAATTCTGGTAAACTTCGATGAATCCATACACGATTCATTCCAAAAGAAGCGATTTCTGTATTAATAATTTTTCTGCCCACACTGCTGACTATTAAAACAGATGTTACAGAAAAAATCCCGATAGTCATTCCTAATAACATTAGCGTAAACCTGATCTTGTTTTTGCTGCTATACAAATAAAATGTGTGCAGCAGTGCGACAAATTTAGTTAAGTTTATTTTCATAGTTTTCAAAATTGGAGATAATTATTTTATCTCCCTCTTTCAATCCATTGGCTTTATTAATTTCGACAAATTGATAATCATTATCTCCAATGATGACATCATGTTTTTCTATTTTGTCCTTTTCAATTTTTAGCACATAAGTCTTGTCATTTGAAATTCTAATTGATTCAATTGGCACAATCAATTTTCTTTGTTCAGAATTAAAACTTAGCTCAACGCGAACTGTAATCCCGGGTTTAAAGAGAACCTTTTCTCTTGGTTTTATTTTAAGATATGTCCAGCCATTTTGTATAATTTGTTCTACAAAATTTACTTCGCCCTTTATTGTTGTTTTAACATTATTTTCAGTATATCCAATTATTAAGGTTTCCTGTCCTACTTTTACTCGCAATGCGTCATCTTGATTTACCTTTGCCTTGACAATCATACTATCAGGACAGATTAGAGTCCCCAATTTTTGTCCTTCGTGAAGATAATACCCATTTTCAATCGGAACATCAAACAAAATAACGCCGGAAAATGGAGCTTTAGAAATAGATTTATCAATCCTGTTCTTTTGCATAACTAATAATTTTTTATTTATGGTATGCATTTCTTCTAAATCTTCAATTCTCAGCAGCGTTTCACTTAGTTTTTGTTCTGAAATTTGGTTTAACTTTGATAATCTTTTATACCTTTCTAATTCTTCTCTTGCTAATTTAATTTCTAACTGTGTTTCTAATAGTTTCTGCTTTGCCAATAAATATTTTTCCTGCTGACTGGCAACATCCATTTTCAAAATTGCGTTTTCCTTATTTATGTATTGTCCATTAAAAACGCATAACTTTTCCACAGATCCTGATAAATCAGATGTCAATATTTCCTTTTTAGTGGACTCAACTTGACCCAATATTGAAATAGTTCTGCACAGTTTAGCGTAATTCACAATCGCGACATCATCTGCATACATAGGCGTAGATTCGGAAAGTTTCATTGCTACAAAAAGCAAAATTATCAATATTAGTAAGATTAACAATGATGTGTGCCAATAGTTAATCTTCATATTTCATAAGTTCCATTATTTTTCCACTTTCTAATAAAATATTCAAATATGCAATCTGATATTCTTTGATTCTTTCTATCCTTTGAATTTTCATGCTTAGAATATTTATCTTCTTATTTAGAAATAAAATAATTTCTTCAATCGGTGTATCAGGGCTTTCAAAAGAATAAGATATTTCCATTGTTAAAGAATCAATTAGGGATGTGAACTTCTGCAATCTTTTTCGCAACAATTTCATTCGCTCAAAATTTATTTTTTTTGATTGTTCAACCTGTTGCTGCAAAATTTGGAACTCCAATTTAGACGCTAAATATCGTGAATTCGCCAATTCTGTCAGTGCCTTTTTCTCGCCGGAATCCCACAAAGGCCATCTTAGACCAATACCGACCACCCAACTATACCCGATAGAATATCTAAAATAAGTTTCCATCATTATTTGCATGCTGTTATGTCTTTTCGCTTGTTCTAATATTATTTTATTGGCCCGAACTGCAAGTTCCGATTGGACTAAATTCATATCAGGACCAGCAAGATTATCACCTAATTCGAATTGTAGTTCGTTTATTTTTTGTAGTTCTATATTTTCATTTCTTTCAATATTTAAAATCAATTTCAGTTTCTCAATGTTCTGGTAATATTTCAGTTGCTCGGACAGCAGTTCATCCTCTATTGTAAAATACTGTATATCAATTTTTTCCAATTTAGACTTGTCAATTATTCCAGCGTTATAATAATTTTTCAAATATTTTTTTGTATTTTCTAACTTGTGAATCTGTTCATCCCTGAGTTTTATTATCTCTTTTGAACAATTAGCGGAACAATATAGAATTGCTGTTTGATAAACCGTTTCTGTTTGTAATTGTTTAACATTATTTTGAGCAATTTCAGTATTAATTTTTTTCCCCTGCATTTCATAAAATGATTTTTTACTATCGTATAACAGCCAATCAACATAAACACCCCCTTCACCATATATTAAAAAGCGTGAACTATATTGATCATTTGGGAGCAAAAATGTATTGCTCACTGGAAAACTTCCTTCAAACTGTGCTATCCCGGCATAACTTCCCAAATACACTTTTGGCATTTTTTTAGATTTAATCAACAAAACATCCATTTTTGCTTGGTTTAATTTATATAACGAAGCTTCTATGGCTTTGCAATTTTTAAGAGCCAGTTTCAAGCACTCCGTCAAATTCAATTTACTTTCTTTCGCAACTGATGAATTTCTTTGCAATAGAAGGATTATAATTACTAAGATTTTTAATTTACTATGCTTAAGCATAAAATAACTAATGTTTATCATTTTTCTCTGCAAATTGTTCTCTTATATTTTGAGATGAATGAAATAGTAAAATGTATATTTATAGCGCATAAAAAATTTTATCATATTCTCAGTGTATAATTTTTCCTCACAATTTGAAACTCATCCCAATCGATGGCAGAAATGGCAACATATAAATCGTCCGTCTTTTGGCAATGGATGTTGATTTTCCCTGTTGCTCAAGTTCATC
>WJKD01000248.1 GCA_014729315.1 Promethearchaeota archaeon
AGCAGCCACGTTCTCCGCATCCGAATTTCAGCCAAATTAGACATAGCTTTATTAAAATCTTCTTCTTTCTTTTTGCTTTTTTCTGGCATATTTTTTCTCCGAATTCGTTTTTGTACTTGTTTTAAATTTGGCTCTATAATATTATTTAATGGAATAATGATACGGCTATTGCTTTTCTGTCTTATTAGAATTATCGTAAATAGTTGTTAAATTATATTCTTATACGACATAGATTGAAACAATAAAGAAATAACTTCGTTAAATATAACAAACATTGTTTTACATTTCAATAGTTATTACATTTAAATCTATGAGTTTTCATTAAATGCCTTAAGTGACTATTAAGATTAATATCTATTTTTTTCAATATCATATAAAAAAAGGCTTGACAGTTACTAAATATTTTTTTATCATATATCACCAATACTTTATATGCTCTTGCTTAATGCTTTTACAATCTTCAATTCTAATTCAGTTTGTCTCAGCTAATTATGATAAAAAAATGAGAAATGAATTCAAAAATTATTGGTTATCATGGGACTCATTCAAAAAATGTTGATAGCATAATAAAAAATGGTTATCGTCTTTCAGGCGAAAAAGAATGGTTCGGGAGAGGCGTTTATTTTTTTCAAGATTATTCTTCAATTACAAACGGCTTTGAGGAAGCTAAACTTTGGGCAATCAATGTAAAGAAATTTAAAAAAAGTGCAGTTCTCCAATCCTTAATTATTAGTACAAAATATTTTGATTTAGTCGATAATATAGAGCATAGAAAATATTATGACAAGCTAAGAAAAAGCTTAACTGAATTACATAAAAAATCAGGAAAAGATATTAAAGATTTTCATGATCATATTATTTTTAATAAGTTATCAGAAGAAGACAATATAGATTTTATCCGTGCTTGTGTCGATGCTGGTCGTAATTATGGCTATTATTCTATTGTCGTAAGAAGATTGCAGGTTCAAATTTGCGTTAGAAATTCTAACTGCATAAAAGAAAATAAATGTATATATAAAGAATAAGTTTGGAATCTACTATGGATTTCGGAACAAAAATACTAAAAAAAATGTTAAGAGAAGTTCAACAGATGACTGTTGCCGACTATGAAGAATTATACGAAAGATCTTTGCAAAGGGAATCTGTTGATTATATTGATATAGATGATCATTTCAAAGAGTGTAGCATTCAATTTAGCTCGAATACAAATATCACTTATATCGATATATCTGTTTATGAAGATCCTGACCTTAGTTACGCTGATAATTATGACTTTAACGGATTAAATAATAATAATTACAGCGAGTCAGACAAAATTTATCTTATGGCAGCATAATTAAAGAGATTCCTAAATGAAAGAAAGCGATTTTCAATTTCTTGGTTATCGAGTTTCTAATATTTCTCTTAATATTAAGAATGAATATAATCCACGCATTCGAAATTTTTCTCAAAATGTCGATATTCATCTCAACTTTAGTCAAGAAAATAAAAGGTTTGTCGAGGTAGCTCTAAATATATCGATAGAGAATGAAAGCAAAGATTTTTCTTTCTTCATCAGCATTAAAGGTGGATTTCAAGCCCACGAAAATATGACAGATGATTTATTTCAGACAATGTCAAAACAAAATGCTCCAGCTATTTTATATCCTTTTGCCAGAGCGATAATTACCAATTATACAGTACAAGCTAATATTCCTCCGATAATTCTACCTGCAATAAATTTTGCTGATAAAAATAGAGTAGATAAAATAAGTATCAAGTAGATATCTTTTAAGTTTAAAATTTTATCATAATTAAATCTTATAGCCAGATAATATGTATGCCTAATTTATCTGAAAATATAAATCTGCCTAACTTAATTCTCTCCATCGTAAGTTATGTTAGAGATCGAGGCGGTTACGTAACTAAGACAAAACTAATTAAATTTTTGTATCTAATCGATGTAGAATATTATCGAAAAAACAAGCTAAAGCTTACAAATTTTGATTGGATTTTTTATAAGTTTGGTCCATATACAAAACAATTTGAAGAAATTTATTCATCTTTATCTCAAGGCGATTTGAAAATAGACAGGAAAATTGGAAATGATTACGATGCAGACATTATTACCTCTGATCTAAGCCTTGAAATACACGAAGTTATTAATAATCCTTCAACGTCATTATTGATAAAAAAAATATTAAACCGTTGGAGTCAAGAACGCCTAAGCAAAATACTCGATTATGTATACTTTGAAACTGAACCGATGGAAAATGCTAAGAAGCTTCAACCTTTAGATTTTACGACAATTATGCCCGAATTAGAAGAAGAATTCCGGTTAAACAAATCAAAATTAAAAGCGAAAAAACTAAAATCACTTAGAGACAAACTTAAAAATCAATTAGATAGAAGTCACCAGGGAATACCTCTTATAGAATTATTTCCAGCTACAAATTATGGCGAATCTTATATTGAAGATATTTTCAAAATGAATTCCGGGGACATAATTTAAGTGAAAAATGGCTCAGTGAATTGTTATATAGATGAACTTCTTTCCCCATACTATCAATCTGCTTCTTATGACATAAACTACCTATGCTCCGGACAAATTTGTTGGGCACCAATTTGTTTTATGCAAAATCAAACTGACGCCTGGCGGCCTGCATATATTGATGGCGAATCTTCGGAATATGCCACTGCTGATTATTTCAATTTACTTGAAAGCCCTCATGATTTATTCAATCATAATCAACCATTAAAAGAACCCAAGAACAGAGCATCGGATGAAGAATTTATTTTTCATCAGGCTAAGCGCAGACCTGTAATTTTAGCTACTAAAACTTCATTCTTCCTTGAAGATGAAATTAAAGAAACTCGGAAAGGACATAAATTTCATCATGATATTTGGTTGGTTGTACCCATTTATTCAATTATCAATCCATCATCAGATAAATGGAAGTTTCATGAGGAAACAATAGAGAAAGCAAGGTTATTATACTATATTAATTTGCTTTTTTTGCCTTCCTACCCCGCATATTCGTTACGAGAAAGTGTTGCACGCCTTGATTATATATGTGCCCTTCGTAGTAAATTATTAAAACCAGAACCAATCAAATTATCAAAGGACGTTACAAATTTAATGAAAGAAATGTTAAGCGCTATAATAACAGAAAGAATTATACCTAACGGCTATATCGAAAATATACGCTCTTTATTAGCTAATCAATGAACTTCTAAATCCAATCCCTCGTCAAATCATCAATCACTTTCATTTGATCAATTGTGAATGCCAATATTTTCACTACATTTTCGATATTCTCAATTTCCTCGAGAGATAGTGTTCGACCTTTACGGTCTTTCAGATATTTATCTAATACCTGATATCCTCCGATGTAAAAATTATAAACTTCTTCGGGGACTTTATCAAAATACTGAGTTTTATTAATGTATAACCGTTCCTGCTGGTTTCCGCTTTGCTGGTCCTTAAATTTGCGGTAATCCGGTTTAATCACTTCGTTATTACCTTTACCCTTATAATAACCTAAATCATATTCCGGAATTTCATTCATTAAATGAGCCTGGATCAGCTCCCAGCCTTTATCAGCAATCACTTCAAACGTTTGTTGTGAATCAGTAAAGGGAATTCTGGGGAAATCTATCTTTAAAAAATCACCATATTTTTCACGAAATATATTTGAATGTAAAATTCCATATATATAAGCTAAAATATTCTCAGGGATATAGCTTTTTTTGTATAAATGATTGATCCAAGATCTAAAGCTTTTCCGGAAATTTTCTTGCTTAGTATATTCATCTGTTTCTGCAAATAAGCCTTCTGGATTTTCATAATAATACAAAGGAAATAATTGTGCTGATCCAGGCGATTGAATGTGATTAACATCTAATAAATTATCGGTTATAAAACAATATGTGTAAGGCAATTGCTTTTTGAATGCAAAGCGAGTCCCTATTAATCCAATGTTATCACCCAACATGTGTCTCATTGTATTTTTTCGAGGCCAATCTGTAATTTCTTTTCGGTAGCATATATATCGGTTATCAAAAGGACGATACTGAATAAGACAAAATGATTTGTTTAATTTATCTTTGTTTAATTTGCTAAGCTTATTTCTATTTAGCTCAAGTTTCCAATCACGGTTATCCCTCAATTTGAACTTATCCCTGATAAATAAATCAGATTTAGATAAATCTCTGAATTCAGTTATTCTCTTTCTAAGTTCATTTTTATCAATATCTATTGCAAAATGATCTCTATGTGTTTTGATACCTTCTTGACTAATTTTGAAAATTTCTTTTACAGATATATATTTTTTATATTTTTCAAACAATTCTGTGTTTTGTTCTTTAAAAAGATAGAAAGGAGATTTGGGATTTAAAACAGCCCATTCTAGCGTAGGCAGCTCAGATAATAGCAAATTTGTATATTTATTTTTTCGATTGCCCCAGAAATCAATAATTTTTACACATTTTTTTAAATTAGAATTTTTAATTAAAATTGTAATTGCCACGCCCGTTTTAATATCAAATACATTTTCATCTTTTCTACCATCAGGTGTTATTTCCTTTTTATCATAATTCCCGTGCAAGTCGATTATAAATATCTGGTCAAACGAACTAAGTAATTTTTCTCTCATCCCACGATAAGTTGGATTGTCAAGGTATGAATGATTCGTTATTATTCCAACAATTCCTTCCTCGACTTTTTCCATTTTATCCTGTGAGAAACGAATAAATTTCACATAATCATCCCGCAATCCTTTTGGATTTTTCTCTCCCAAAGGTTTGCCGTCAACAAAATAATAATCTTTTATTTTTGATTGGATCCATTCACCATTATTTTTAGAGACATAAGAATAAGGCGGATTTCCTGTGATCACCAAGATCGGCTTATCTTTTACTTTTTGGGCTGCCGTGGTTTCCTGAGACAAAGCAGGTAATAAAGGTATTCTTTCCTGCGTGCTAACCGGTTCCAGTGTGTTGGTCAAAAATATTTGAAAGCGCTCTTTTTGACTTAGTTCATATCCCTGGTCTTTCAAATATTGTGAGAGTTTTAAATGTGCGATAGTATAAGGTGCAATAAGGTATTCAAATCCATAAATATTTTTCAGAACATGTTCTTTTATTATCAAATTTCTTTTACCGGAATCTGCCGGCAGCTTTTCAAATATCTGCTTCAAAATTTCAAGAATAAAGGTTCCGGTTCCGGTAGCAAAATCAAGCACCGTCACCCGTTTGTGATCCGCAAAGCCATCTTTTATTCCAAATGTATTCACCAAAATATCATCAATTGCCCGGATAATAAAATTCACTACAGGCGGAGGGGTATAATAAACTCCTTTCGATTTTCTCAATTTTTTATCATAAGCTGCCAGAAAGTCCTCATAAAAATAAACATACGGATCTTTGAATGAAAAATTTTCAGCATCTTCTTCTGTGCTTTTTGCTTTTCTCTGAAATGACAATGATTTCTGTATAGCACCCAAATCCAGGTTATTCATAATTGTCAGCACTTCTTCAACAATCCAACGCACTTCTACATATTCTTCCTGATCCAGCACATCCAGAAAGTCAACTAATTCCTTAATCAATTCAAAAGAACTGGGAATAAATTGTTTTGCATTGTATAAAGAGACCTTTTTTACATCTGCGTTCAATTTTGCTAAAAATAATCCATAAACAAGATTTTGCGCAAATGCATCGGCAAATTCATCGATGCTGAGCTCGCTGAAAACGTATGTTTTAAACGTTTGGTACAAACCGTAAAGTTTTCCCTCGGTATGTTCTTTCTCCTGCCTTAGAATTTCATCACGTAAAAATTCTTTCAGAATTTTTGCCCGCACTGCCATCGCTTCAGATAATTTTTTCGCCGTCCCGATTCCCATTGGCGGCTGCGAAAGAAAACTTTTTATTAAACGCTCAACTTTTACAATACTCTCGCCATCTAATTTAGCCCTTTTGTTTTCAATATCATTCAAATAACACAATGTCTCTCGCTTTAGTATTTTCCCTTCCCGAATCCAAATCCATTCAATATAATTCGTTAAAATAATATTATCTGATAATTTCGTATATCGCTTAATCTGATCAGATTTTATTATTTTGTCCAGATTCTCTTCAATTTTTTTATTTTCAACATATCCGATGATCGATTCCGTTTTTGATACCTTAAAATCCGGTGCACCGAATTCTTTTTCCCTTTTCGGTTCATGCTGAATTGTTATTTTCTTATCGATTTCTTTTGAAATACTTGTGAGTAAATCTTGTAAATGGGACCTGTGAGTATGTTCTGTAATTTCTGATATCCGGAAAGATTGTAAGGCTTTGAAGTACTGTTTAAATGTTTCCATTAAAATGTCCATTTTTTATAAAATGACTTTTTTAAAATACCGGCTAAATATTTTTTGTCACTGCATGTTTCCAAATCCTAACCATTGCATGCTTTTAAATGTTCTTTCATTGCATATTGGAACCTTCTTATTATTAGCCCACCCATATAATTCCTCAACGCAGCTTTTACCAAAATGATTTAATTTATATTTATCTGAGTAAATACAGTGGGCTATTCGATATTCAAATTCCCCATGTCCAAATAACAAATATTTAAATGTATTCTTAATTTTATCGATGGAGTTTTCTTTCGTGAATGTATTTAATATTTCTTCTTTTCCGCCATAATATCTTGCTCTTGCCTCAAATGCATGTATAATCAAAACAATACTTTTTATCTGATCTTTTGACAGACTATCAATTATCGATTTCGACAATAAAAACTTTTTGATTATCGGGTACCTGTCTTTCATTACATCATAAATATCATCAAAATCATCGTTAATAAATTCTTTTATATTAGCAATTAGAAAATTTTTTAACTCAACATTTTGTCGAATTGGAGCTTGGAGATATTTTTGTCCCTGAGCTTTCTTTTGCCTAATCCAGTTTAAAAACTGATCAATTTCAATTCTTATCGGCAATTCACTTTCATTAACTTTTCTAACATTCAAAGATTCATAAATCTGTTTTAATTCATCGAATTTCTTTAGAAACATTTCATATTTTTTCAAAAATTCATCATAAATAATTTCTTCTGATGGTTTATTATCCGTGTCCGGTCGTGTAATATTTTTGAATTCAACGTGTCCTAACCGATCCTGAATATTTTTTTCGCTTTTCTTAATGCTATCTCCCAAAGCAGAGACAATTATATTATAATCCCTAAGCATTATTTTTGTTAATGGTCTTGCTGCTGCCCAGTACTCAGCAAAAATAATTTTTAATTCATCAAAAATAGGATCTTCAGACTCGATTAAAATATTCAATTCCTGATTTGTTTGTATTCCACTATCTGTTAGATTTGAAGATCCAAGCACCGCAACTGAATTTCCAAATATATAAAGTTTCGGATGAAAATGAACAGAAGTAAAATAACGGATGCTCACATTTGGAATGGATATTATTTCAGATAAATCTCTTGCACTCGTTGGAAATCCTAATCTAACGATTAGTCTTACTTTACATTTATTTTTTACCAAGTACTTAATATAATTAGCATTAGTGAAAAAAGCAACAGCGATATCAACATCTGTATTTTTTCCATATCTTTCAAGTACTGACCTTAAGAAGTCTTTTCTTTTGCTTGTATTTGTGTAGAGCTTAAGCATAAGTATTAATTATATTTCATTAATTCAAATCATTTTTTGTTAGGTAAGCCGTAACATGCTGTTCATGTTTCGCAAGACCGCAAAAGGAAGCATGATTTTGAAATATTGGATGTTCGATAAAGATAAAGAGTATATTTACATTATATCAAATAAAATTAATATGGTCTTGGTGCTCATGAATCATAATTTCCCTTTCTAAGCAAATCAATCCGTTGATCAGCAGCATTAGCCTCATCATCCTCTTCAAACAACACAAGTGTTACAATGAAAAACTTACTCGAGCCCTTGTTTATTTTTAATCCTGAATCACCCGATTCATCCACAAATACCAGCATGTTCCGCTTCTTTATTCGTATTTAAATTCAAACCGTTTTTTCAAATGATTATACCTGCTAAAAGGAATCCTCTTCTCCTTCTGCAATCGACCAACGACTATGCCCGGAGAAATATCCAATTTTTTTGCAAATCTTTTAATACTATTCTCATCATAATTATCAGTTTCAATAAAATCTTTATATTCATCACTTGGAATTAGCAAGTTTGCAGCGAATTTATTTGCTTCATCTTCTAAATTTTCATCACCCAATTCATCATTTGAACAATCTATAAAAATTAACTTTTTACCATGAAGCAAAATATGAGCGGCTTCGTGAAAAAACGTAAACCACAGGTGATCATCTGTTTTATGACGAAGACTGAGCATAATTAACGCTTTGTCTTTATTAATCCAGCGTGTTAAACCACTTAAATGGATTTTTTTGAATTCCGGTTCAAAGACAACGACCACACCGCTATCGCAGCAAAGTTTTTCAATCTTAGGTTCAAAAGTTTCTGGTTCGGTTTTTATTAGCGATCTGATTTGATTTAACGCATTTCTGAATTTTATTTTATCATAAGGATTGCAATCTACATTTTGGGCTTTAATTTCCCCAATCCGCAACCAGGCAGCCAGTGCCTTTTTATCGCTTTTATATGCTTTTGATTCTCGGAGATTTAAGATGGGTTCGGCATAGTTTTCATTCCAAGAATCAACGCTCCCAACTCCGAAAAAATTAAGAACTTTCGAAACCATATCGGTCTCATTTGTCGGTTTTTCAAAAAACGTTCTCTTTACAAGCTCATTTATTGGAAAACCACTTGCCCAGGAAACCTCTTTTTCAAGCTCTTCTGCTTCCTGTTTCTTTGCTAAAAGCAGTCGATAGTTAGCCTCCAAATTATTCCACAAAGAAGATGGAGAACCAAGTACCCGCTGGAAACGGATGGCGAGCTCAGGCGTTATCGGAGCTTCTCCGCTGAGTATTTGGCTAATCGTTTTTGTGGACCTGCCGCATCTCTTAGCAAAGTCTATTTTTTTCATGCCCCTTGATTCCAGAACCTCGTCCAAAATCTCTCCCGGACTAACGATATAATCCGGCTTGTATTCATTTTTTTGTGTAATCATTAGTGATAATCCCTCACTTCCAATATTTTTATGGCAGTAACATTTTTTAAATCAATGCCACCATCATCTTTCTTTGGTACCGGATCGTGGTTCGGACGAAAAATTAGTCTAAATGGTTGCTTAATATCAACGGCGAAATCTCCTTTTCTGTCCCCCTTTAATTGATGACATCGATCTGGCTTATCTATCGGGACATCATCTAAACAATTAGCAGCCGATAGTACAGCCATTCTGAGCATAATAAATTTAGCATTCTCATTACCGAATTTTCTGATAAGTTCTTTTTTTGAATTGAAAATCTTTTTCAATTTATCATTTTTGAATGTGATGTCCATTTTATAATATAAAACACTTTACCGAAAAAGTAAAGGATAATTTTTATTATTTGAATTTTTTGTTGGTACAATAATTGAATATATTCCAATATAATATTTTACAAACTTACAAATTTGATATTTATCATACAAAAATGTTATTAAAATTAACATTTTTGTTGACATTTCCGAATAAATGTTATATATTATAACATACAGGAGGAACACATGTACAATTTCAAACTTATTAAAGAAATTCGTGAACAATTAGGCATGATACAAGAAGAATTGGCAAACAGGTCTGGTCTAAATCGAAGCACTATCAATCAAATCGAGAATGGAAAATATAAAGATTTAACGATATCTAAAATAATTAATATATCCAAAGCGTTAAATATTCCTACTTCCTATCTATTAGAAGCTGAGCAAGAAACCGCAGATAAGAAAATTCTATTTCGTGCACAAGAGAAATTAAAAGATCAGGATTTATCAGAAATATCCTGGTTAATCCATTCTTTATACCCGAGATACAAAAATCTGCAACACATTGTTATAAAAGAAAATCCGGGATGCTTAATTCCCTGCTATCACGTGCCTATAACACCTGTTTCAATAAGAAATAAAGCTATTATTTCTATTGCCGAAAAAGAACGCAAAAGCCTTGGAATAGAACCTGGAACAGACTATGATCTAAAATCAATATTGCTACAATATGCTGACATCTATGAAATCCCATTCAATAGTTTAGATATTCTCGGATTTACGATATTCGATACCTCAACAGGCAAACCCTTAATCATAATTAATTCAAGAATAAACCCCAATCAAAAACGATTTATTCTTGCTCATGAATATGGGCATTTATTATTTGATCGTGAAAATATTTCAGATAAAATTGAATTACGCAGTGATTTATTTTCTGATGATCCTGTTGAAAACAGGGCGAATCAATTTGCTGCCGAGTTCCTGGTTCCTGAAAAAGAATTGAACTCTCATTCAGAAAAAATTAATGAAGAAGGCTTGGCTTTTTTGATGAATAAATTTAGAGTATCACGACAGGTTATCGTAAATCGTTGGTTTAGCCTTGATAAAATAAATGAAGACCAAAAAAAACATTTTGATGCGATTAGACCAATTCAGCTTTTGAAATTCTATGGTTATAATAATGACGAAATCGAATATTACAAAACTAAACCATATCTAAAATCGATATCCAATAATTTTGATAAACTACCCCCAGAATATCTAACTCTTGTTAAACAAGCTTATGTAAATGGTAATATATCGTATAAAAAAATTGCTGATTACAGTCTAATTCAACCAGAGGAGATTGAAAAGAAACTTCAACTATCAGATGAAGAAATTGACGAATATGAACAAGTCTATGAGTGAGGTTTATATTGAATTACGTCTTTTCTGATGCGGATGTATTGATTAAGCTCGTTCGTTCCGGTCTTTGGATTCATTTCGAAAAGCTAATAAATATTAGAAAATGGAAAGTGCACATTCCGTCGTATGTTTTGCACACAGAAATTAAAAATAAAGACAAAAATGTTTACAATCTGTTAATTACAAAAATTGAATCTGAGAAAATATTTGAAATCGATTCAAAAGTGGAATCAGATAATCCGATTACTGAACGTTTTATAAATTTTTCCCTACATGTAGATGATGGAGAAGCTCATGTTTTTGCATTAGCAGAATCAATGAATGCTATTGTAATTACTGATAATATCAGTGATTTAAATATTATTAAAAATACATATAATGTTAAATTTAAATCATATACACTATACCAAATATGCTATCTTATATACAAAGAAAAATTGCTGACCGACATTCAAATTAACAAACACATTTCAAAATTAGTTCAGACACATGATATAAATTCCTCAGATTCAGTTATCAGATTTGGCTTTCAAAAAGTGATATTTAGACTCGAAAAAGAAAAATTTGATTAAAAACAATCACTCCATCATTTATTAAATTTTCATTTTTTTTACCAGTTCCATGCTATTTTGACTTGAAAAACCACAAAAACCGACACAAAAGAATTTTACTGGTCAGGTAGGTCACGTTTCGATGCGTCCGGCAAAGTTTAGTGGGTACTCAAGCCCCATAGAGGTCAATACGAATGCTCAGCGAGAAGAATTTGACCTCCATTTGCGCCCCGTCATTTCCACATCGGGAAGCATTGGTCTAAATCCGAAGCCGAACGTTTTTTCCATGGTCACAAGGATTTTCAGTTAATCGAAAGCTGATTGGTCCAGAAGCCTGACGCCATGAACGCCGGAATTACGATTGCAAAGCGGGAAGAATATTCCGGCATATCATGGCTTATGTGATGTATAGGCAGATAGATTCTGTCTTTATCCGTTCCGTGCAAGTGCGCATTGACCAGCAGTCCCGGAAAGCCCACACGAAAGCCCTGCTGGTCAAAGCGCAGCATGTTTTGATGCATTGGAGAAAGGGGAGAGGGTCACCTGAGCGCAATAGAGGTCAACACGAATGCAAAGCGAGAAGATGTTGACCTCTATAGCGCTCTTTAGTTTCCATACAGGACATTAATTATAACGCCCGTTTAATATATCTTTTCATATTCGGTGAAAACACTTCCTTGAATTTCAATAATTTCTCGATAGACCAGTCTTTGATTTCTTTCAATGTTTCGCTATCGCTTTCAATGGAACCGGTGCTATAAATGGCAATCCGTGAGCCTTTTTTATCATCCAATCGTTCCCATTCCAGGTCTTCATCAAACTTGGATTCTATTACTTCTTTATCCTGATATATTGTATCAAATAACTGTTTATTCTTTTCGGCCTCTCCCACGTCCAGATATAATTCAACTCGAATGCGATTCCCCAACGCAAAGCACATTGCATAGGTGATTCCAGAATATCCCGAAGCAAAGCTGTACCAGCTTTGCGGTTGCCCTTTCCTTGTATTAGTGAAATTATACTTCTCCCGCAGCTCATCAATCAAATCCTGAAAATAGCAGCGGTATGCTTCCATCTTTTCGGATACCTGGTTGCTACCGGGTCTCTTTTTGCTTTTCTGCCATTCATTTGGGAATACTATGGGATTGAAATTATATGCGGGCTTCGAATCATCGATTTGCAGTATTTCTACTACCACGCCGAAAAACTCAGTCTCCGTATCCGTCCTTTGATTGAGCCAATCCAATGCCTGCCGGTGTTCTTCACGGATTGTTTCAGCAATCCAGATTATAACCGACGCATCAAAACCAGATGCATATGTCAGCAGCTTTCCAAGATGGTCATGATCTGTTGAGCTAATTTGATTTTCGATTATCACAGCTTTATTTCTACCGACATCATTTGCCAGCAAATCAAGCGAGAATTCCCCGACGCTTGCTTCCATCTGTTTTAATTCTAAT
>WJKD01000249.1 GCA_014729315.1 Promethearchaeota archaeon
CCCATTTTCATCTTTTAACATGTCTCTTCCGTGATGTTGGGGTATTATATTTTTAGTTCTGCAGTTTTCACAAATTAACATCTTAGCTTCGTTGTCATATTTAACTGGTTCGATGTCATTAGTCTTTAATCGATGTCGAAAGATGCGCATGCTGTTTGCCATTACTAAAAGCGACACACCCATATCCCCGATTCCAACTGCTAACCATAAAGTCATAAAACCCAACACGGTAAGAATCGCGAAAGACACTTTCACTATTATTGATGTCCAAATGTTTTGTTTAATAATTCTATTGGTTTTTTTCGTAATCTCAATAAAGTCAATAATTTTTTTTAAGTCATCGTTCATAATAATGACATCAGCTGTTTCCAAAGTCAAATCTGTTGCTGAAGCGCCAATTGCGATTCCCAAATCAGAAAGAGCTAGTGCCGGAGCGTCGTTAATACCATCTCCAACCATCGCTACCCCGTTATAATTTTGCTTTAAATTCTTAATCTCGCTGAGCTTTTGATCCGGTAAGAGCTCTCCTTTCATTTGATCGATATCTAAGCATTCTCCTATTGTGTTGCATGCCACTTGTCTATCTCCTGAAATAAGAGTTGTCTTGTATCCTCGATTTTTAAGATTTTTAATTAAAATAGGAGCTGATATTCGTAATACATCTCTGATGGTGATAATTCCCATTAATTCTTTTTCATTAGCAATTAAAACCGGTAAAGTTCCCGATTCTTGAATCTTTTTAAGGTCTTCTTCGGGAAGTTCGTAATTCATTTCATTGAAATAAGATTCACTTCCCGCATGATATAATTCTCCGTTTATTTCTCCTTTAACACCCTTACCTTTTAAAGTATTAAAATTATTTACGTCGAAATTTTGAACCTCTTTTCGTTTCGCTTCTCGAACAATGGCTTTTCCTATGGGGTGCTCTGAAAGTGTTTCTAGACTGGCTGCGATTTTTAATAACTCGAGATCATTTCCAAGATAGGAATAAGTATTAAAAACCCTAAGATTACCCTCTGTAAGGGTTCCCGTTTTATCAAAAGCAAAGATTTCAATATCATCAACTTGCTCTATAAATCGATTCCCCTTAACCAATATACCTTCCCGAGCTAGCTTAGTCAGCGCAGATATATTAGCTAGAGGGGTTGATAAGGTTAAAGCACAAGGACAAGAAACAACTAAAAGTATTAAACCACGATAAAACCACTCGTTAAAATCCAAATTTAGGAAGAATGGAGGAAATACCATTACAAACAAAGCCGCTATCAAGATAATTGGAGTATAATATCTTGCGAATCGTTCGATAAATTTTTCTTTTTTACTTTTATTTAATTGTGCGTATTGAATACTTTGAGCAATTTTAGCTACAACAGTTTCTGATTTTTCGCTTGTTATTCTTACATCCACGAAGCTGTCTGAATTTAGAGAGGCAGCAAATATGAGATCTCCCTTCTTCTTAAATATGGGAATTGATTCGCCCGTGATCGCGCTCTCGTCGAAATATGACTTTCCTTTCACAATCTCTCCGTCAAGAGGCACTTTCATTCCTGGTTTAACTCCGATAATATCACCAGGTTTAACTTCATCTGTGTGGACCGTCGTATATTCTCCGTTCCTCTTCAATAATGCCTCGTCAGGAGCTAATTCAAGGAGATCCTTAATCGCATTCTGCGACTTTTCCGTAGTGATTTCTTCCAAGCGTTCAGCGATTGAATACAGAAGAAGCGCAGTAGCACCTTCTTGACCGTGAAGAATAAAAAAAGAAGCAACAGCCGCAATAATCATTAATATATTAGCCGTAATTTTTTTTTCGCGAACATCCTCAATAGCTTCCTTGACTACACCAGGGCCAGAAAGAAATATTGAAAGAAACGCCAAAAACTGACTCAATACAACTTGGTCAGTAAAGAACTCCAAAAGAATTGAAAGCGTTAAAATGATTGCTGAGGGAATTATAAAATACCAAAAATATTTTTCAAAAAACCACTCCTCATGATGCTGGTGTTCTACTCCAATTTCGCAAGCTGAATGAGAACATGAAAATGTACTAATAATTATTCACCTACATTAATGATATTTAGGATTTCTTAAATAAATCTTAATTATTTATTATTAACAATTCAACTAATTAATGGGGCAAATCACAATTAGTTTAAAAGTTATTTTATAAAATATAACTACTTGCTGGTGCTTCCCATAAGGGGATCGAAATAATCAAAAAATCGAAAATATTAAAATATAGATTTAGTAATTCAATATTATGGATTTGTATTCAATTATTCATTTAGTAGTAGGGAATATTGCAATAGTTATTCTTATTTTATTATCTTTAGCGGTTCTCTCAAAGTATCGAAAAGATAAAATTCCTGCAACGCTGATATTTAGTTTATTTTTTATCAGTATTTTAATCTGGGCGATATGTTCTACTTATTATCCTTTTACTACTGCTCAAAGATTAGCGGTAATCCTTTATTGTATAGGTGTCTTTTTTTCCTATTTGGGTTTTTTTAATCTTTTCTTATTTTCAAATTTGGTGAAATCAGGATCGATAAACTTGAAGTTAGGGGTTTATTTTAGTTTTCTCCTTGGAACCATTTTAATGTTGTTGATTACGGGAGAGAATATTTTCTACGAGATGATCTTTTATTCTAATTTTGGATATTATGCAAAAGCGTTGTTATTTTTTCTTATTATTCAGTTTGCCTTTATATTACCAGTAGGGATTTTGTTTATTGACGCTTGTTTTCAAATGGTTAGAAAAAGTAAAACAAAAAAACACAAGACCCAAACTAGGCTTACATTTCTGGGGTCGTTAATTGGAATTCCTGGAGCGATCATAGCGTTAGCGATCGTCGAAATTATTTTTATTCCATCGTTAGTTCTCCTAGTATCTGCTCTCGGGCTATTGATTTTTGCTTTAGGATATTTACAAAATACTCAGCTTGCGTATTTGGTGCCTTATCAATGCTATAGAATTATCGTTATTAAAAAATCGGGAATCACTTGTTATGCAAAGAATTTTGAGGGAGAGCAAAAAATAAACGATAATCTCATAAGCGGCGCTATTTCGGCAATTTCAAGTATTATGGAATCCGCGTTAGGATTCAAGTCTGAACTAAAGGTAATTAAATTACTTAATGCAGTTATGATATTGGACTTAAGAGAAGGATTTAGCGGCATTTTAATCTCCAATAAATTTTCGACAGTTCTCAAGAATGCATTGACCAGTTTTCTCAATCAATTTCAAGAAAAATTTTACCCATTGGTTAAGACGAGCGACATGTGCCTTGACGAGAAAACTGAACAAAAAGTCGATAATCTCACAAGAAATATATTTAGTTTTCTTCCTTAATTTCTTTATAAACTTATTTTTACTACCTCCAAAAACCATTTTAAAAAAATTCTTCCGCTGATTTAGATTGAAATTATATAAGCTTTAAAAAATAAGGAGTTCTATTTTATCACATACTTCAGTTTTTTCCCTTCTTGTTCCTCTAAGTCTAACGCTCTCCTAATCGCATTTCTTACCTTGTATCCCCCGATGTGTAGACACGAATCTTTAAGAATCGAATCCTGATCCATAGACGCGTTACAAGGATAAGCGTGGTGGGCTTTACTAATTCTTTCGTTTAATGGAAGATCATTAGCTTTTCCATTTTTAAAATATTTAGATTGAAGCTGCTGTACTATGTAATACGTAGAACCACAAGGAGCACTCCTAAGAACGCACGCGTCTTCTATGTATTCGCCGTCTTTGCTGAGCAGAAAAGACACCTTAGGCTCTCCAATCTTAAAATAATCGATAAAATCGTCAATATGGGAATGGTTCTCTGTTATATTAAATCCAACTTGATTATATTCGTTCTCGGTCTTGCTTAATGCGCAAAAAGGTTTAGGAAATGCCGCTTGAATGTTTCTTTTTTCAAATTCTTTTAAAACTTGAACTTGGAGACCTGGCGGAACCCAACTCGGATCTTCTAGGGGAATTATAACTGCTTTAATTTCTCTCGTTTCTAAATAATCTGGGAGACCAGATACCAAATCCTGATGTATTCCTACAACCAGCAGGTAGTCAACATAAGGAAGGTTTTTTGGTAAGTATTCTTCGGGTTCTTCGATAAAACTTGGTAAATTTCCCCCTATTTTCTCGAAAAAATAAAGATTTTGGGCGTAGCTTGAAAGTTCTTCTCGACATTTATCGCATTTTACATTTTGATCGAAGGTTTCGCACGCTTTGCAAAAATCATCTGAGTTTATCAGATGACCGGCAAATTTATTTGCCAACATAACGGTGTCCGGATCAAGACCGTAAAAAATACCTAATTTGTAATCCAATCGCCTCACTTCCATTAGATTTATAGTATTTTAGGTTATTATTTGTTTATCTAATATATCATAAATAAAATAATATTTGAGCTGAACATGTTCGCATTCGTTCAGAAGACCAAAAAAAAAGAAATAAAATTTATCAAGTGTACACAACTTACAATAGATAATTTATTTGCATGGAAATAGGTGGTTTCGTTGAGCGAAGATTATTATGAAAAAGGAAATGAAAGCGAACAAGAAGATCTGAGCATTCTTTACAAACACAAGCTTCCATTTACTCCCAAATTCATTCTTAAAGACATCGAAATCTCAAAAAAAGATTTTTTCCTTCTCTTCCTCCTTTTTAACTCGTTAGTGTTCTTATTTATTGGCCAAATCGGGATCGACATATATTTAATCGCATCAAGTAAAAATCATTCGGATTATTACGCGTGGGCAGCAATATTTAATGGTGCTCTATTTGGAATAGCATTTTCAATTTATAATGTAGATGAGGTCAAAAATCCCTTGAAAACAATGAAATATATCTTAATCTTTTCCTTACTTATAACTGTAGTTCAAATCTTCCTAATTTTTTCCTTTCTTAATCTAATTTTGAACTTCCTGTTTTTTGTCAATGTCTTCATACTTGTATATGCAATAATGATTACATTCAAAATTTATTTAGTAAAAACTACTATTTTAGAAAGAGGCCGAGTGTTAGCTTTCTTGTTTACATGCCTCTTTTTAGTCATAGGATTTGTATTTGGAAGTATTGTCGTTAATTTATTTATTTTTATTCCCGTTTCTTTTGTTGTTATGACTATTATTTTCCTACAGCATTATTCTAACAGGTTTGAAGTGGTTTTCAAAGGACCTAAAGTTGAGAGTAAATCGATGGAATCCAAAAACTCAAAGAAAGAGAAAATTAATTACGACATAATTAAGTATTATCTTTTTTTCTTCTGTTTTAGCCTTACTGCAGGATTAGCTACTCCATTTGAAGGTTCCCTTGAATTCATTAACAATTTATTTGGTGCGAGTACAGCAATATTATTCGTCGTTGTTATCTTTTTTGCGATTTTAGTTTCTCTCTTAATTGGTACGATTTTTGATTACTTTGGGAGAATGCCTCCCTTAATCTACGTAATCTTAGCTGTAAGCATAGCGACTTATATTAGTAGTTTTAGGTTGACTACTGACGAAATTCCTTTTGCTGTAGTAATGAGCGCTTACATTGCGGTTTTTATGTGTGTACCATTATTAATCGGTGACACTACTTCGAGACCAAATTATGGTAAGTCAGTCTCCTTTTCTTATAGCATAATCGGGATAGGTATCGTAATTGGAGCTTTTTTAAGAATTACAATTCCAGACCTCTTAGTGGAAGAAGCTCATTCTGTGCAAGTGGTTCTTGGAACAATATTTATGGCGTGTATTGCGTGCTTTATTTTATTATTAAATATTCGAGAAACGCTACCTAGTAAGGAGCAAAATTGGAAAAGATCTCTTATCCATATGTACATAATACACGATTCTGGAATCTTGCTTTACGATCACGCGTATGTTAAAGAAAAGCAAGAGAAAAAATCGGTTTCGGCTGACTTGAAGGCGGGAGGGATTATTGGGATTAAAAAGATATTAAAGGAAATTTTACGAGGCCAAAAAGAAGTAAGTACAATCGATCACGGCGACCGGATTTTAATATTAAAAATGAATAAATCTAACAGGGTTGTTTTCGCTCTCGTAGCTAAAGAAGAGCTTATCATATTGAGAAAAAAATTAAATTCCTTAATAAAAGACTTCGACAAAAGCTATAGCGGTTTTCTCAAAGATGTTACTATTTCTGGAATTGATATGAGGATATTTCGACCTATAAAGCAACTAGCTGAAAAATATTTTGGTAAATAATATCTTTGTTTTTGAGTTATCCCCTATCAAAACATGGTCGAAGTAATTGATAGTTGATAATAAAAGACTTTATTTAAAAATAATATTTAAATAACTTAATTAAGATAGCTCTTTATTTGTTACTTAAACATTGTTCTCTAACTATTTGAAATGAACTTTCAGCAACTCAAAAATAGGCTTATCGAGGATCTTCAAGAAGATATACCAGGTTTGAAAGCAAAAAACGATTCATTTTCAATAGTTAGACTAAAAAGTAAGAAAAACCTCGTCTACGAATTAACATATAAGAGAAAACCACGAAATTTTCCAAAAGAAATTGTAATTAAGATATTTCAAACACATAATTTTCAGCAAGAAGTAAATGTACTTAAATTATTGAATAGCCAAAAAATCAATGTTCCTTCTATTATCTTTTCAAGAGATCCTTATTTAATTCTTGAAAAGGTCGAAGGAATGAATTTATGCGATTATGTAAACACTAGCCTCGTTAATGCAGCAAATTTGAGGGATTTAGATGCTAATACACGTAAAAATCTCGTTCAATGTATGAGAAAATTAGCAACGTGGTTAGCGGAATTGCATAAAAAAAATACCAGAACGCAAAAGGATTTTTCTAAAGCGATTGTTCTTAACAAAGGGGACACTCGTCTGCGCGATTTCATTATTGACGAATCTGAAATGAAAATTTTTGGTGTAGACTTCGAAGAATCGTACGAAGGTAATCACATGGACGATATTGCGTGGATTTGTTGCTCCTTATTGGATAGCAATCCCGGAATTTTCCAAATGGAAGAACCTACTCACAAAGTTGAGCTTATAAATACATTTTTGCAAAGATATTATTTGTTAAATAACACTTTCAAGTTCTCTTTTGATTATTTTGCCGAGCATCTAATTGAAAATCTAAATCTCGTTATCGAAAGGCGCTCAATGAGCACTGGACCCTTAAGAAAACGGGTTATTCTTGAAAGAATAAGTAAGAGATTTTGATGGAATATTATTATTGACCTTAAATCCTAAAAATAGATATTAATCCACTGCTAAAATTATTATAAAATATGTTAGGAAAGGAGTATATTCTAGTTTTGTTTATCGTTCAATAGAGATTTCAATTGTTGTATTTCATTTTTCTTTTTCTCTAAATATTTTTCCTTTTCTTTTAACTCTACTTTTAAAGCGTTAACTTTTCGTTCTAAATCTACCACTTTGATGATATTTTCTACGCCTAGTAGTTCCTCCTTTTCTTCGTCAACACCGTTAACAAAATGTGATAAGATGTCATGCTGACTTGCGTAGCTTTTAGCAGGTAATTCAGTGATTTCCTTTACTAATTCTGTTATTTCTTCTGACCAAAATGCGTATCTTTAAAACATTTCGTAGTTTTTTTGAGAAATTTATTAATATTTATTTACTATGAATTAAGGTTTAAAAATTAGATATTTGATTTTATAGATATCTACCATGGTTATGGGCAACATCTCTTTAAATTTGAATTAACTATTATGAATGCAAAAGATTTAAGAGTAAATCTTAAATTTTGGGAAGATAATTTAAGATAAATAAACAATAAAACCAAAAATTATGTCAGATTTAACTGATCAAAAAAGATATTATAAGTTTTGGCCGGACGGCGTTCCGAAGAATATTGAAATTCCAGACAAAACCTTGGTTGATTTCCTCGAAGATTCCGTTCAAAAATATCCCGATAAACCCGTGACCTATTTTATGGGATTTGAATTGACTTACACTCAACTGAACGATATCGTGGATAGAGTTGCGACGAAACTCACGGAGTTAGGTATGAAAAAAGGGGACTGCATCGCTATACAATTTACGAATAACCCCGCTTTTATTACAAGTTATTACGGCATCTTAAAAATGGGTGGAGTAGTCACCTCTATCTCTCCTCTTTTCAAATCTCTGGAAATTCGAAGGCAACTCATTGATAGTGAAGCGAGAGTTTACATAGGGTGGGAAGGATTTTCAGGATTAGTAGATCCCATTATCGAAGATACGAAGGTCGAGCATAAGTTTTATAGTAATCTTGCTCCTTACTTAACTCCCGATCCAATGGCACCTCCCGAATTTGAAATGGGAGGCGAACCACCTTTTGAAACTTTATTACGTGAGACTAAACCGAATCCGCCAAAAGTAGATATTAGCGTGGACGATTTAGCGATGCTACAATACACAGGTGGCACGACTGGCTTTCCAAAAGGCGCTATGCTCACTCACGGCAGCATTGCTGCTAATGTATACCAAGCAAACGCGTGGTTTGTGGAAAATGAAGAAGCTAACGAAGTCATTTTGGCCGCCTTACCGTTTTACCACATCTATATGGCGTTTTTTATGAATTTCACTATCAAGAACAGCTCTAAACTTGCGTGCGTGTTTAATCCGCGAGAAGCGCACGAAGTTATTGAAGTGATCGAAGCTACGCAAGCTACAATCGTTCCTGGTGTTGCAGCACTCTATAATAATATGAATAATTACGAGGATATTAAGAATCACGACCTATCGTGCATTAAATATTGCTTTAGCTCTGCTGGCCCGCTTCCCGAGGATATTAGAGTCAAGTTTGAATCGTTAACAGGCGCGAAACTTCGGGAAGCATACGGTCTTACCGAAATGTCTCCTGCGTGTATTGCCAATCCCTTTGACGACGATAAATTTAAGCCCGGGACGATTGGGATTCCCTTTCCAAATACCGAGGCTAAAATTTTAGATGCTGATGGAAATGTGTTGAAAATTAATGAGGTAGGAGAACTTGTGGTTCGTGGTCCCCAGATGATGGAAGGTTATTATAAAAGAGAAGAAGAAACCAAAAATACGATTAAAGACGGCTGGCTTTGGACGGGTGATTTAGCACTAATGGACGACGATGGCTATTTTGTAATTAAGGATCGCGCCAAGAACTTGATAAAATATAAGGGTCATTCTGTATATCCCACAGAAGTTGAGGATTTACTTTATAATTTTGAGCCCATAAATGAATGCGCTGTAATAGGAATAATTGACGACGAAGGTAAGGAAAATATCAAGGCCTACATCTCGCTCAAAGAAGAATATAAAGGAAAAGTTTCGGGAGAGGACATTATCGAGTGGGCTAAGAATAATATGGGTTTTGACAAATATCCGCGGTTCATTGAATTTATAGACGAGATTCCTAAAACAATTGTCGGAAAAGTGCTCCATAGAGAGCTTCGAGACAAGGAACAAGATAAAAAAAAATAGGATATTTGGCCTAGATCATTATTTTATAACTTTCTTCTTTTTATTTTCTATTTTGTCTAAGATAATGATGTGAGTTTTTTATTAGTAAAAAAGAGACGGATAAGAATACCGATATGTCCTTTCATACATAACCTTTTTATAATTTTAAAGATAAATAATTACAAAGCAATTTGATTAAAAATTTTAAGAAAAAAACAAAAACTGATATATCATGGCTGTTGATATAAAACTTGCCGCAATAGGTGCCTTAATAGTCGGAATGGTAGCTATGGCGGGTTGGGTGGGTTTTCTTTATGTAAATCCAGTCACTAGAACTAAAACAGAGGAAGACGAAGAAACGGTCTATGTGCCAACAACAGTTACGGAAGAAACTGGTTTACCAGATGATTGGGGATTAGCTGATTATGATGCAACTTTTACTGTCTACAACGAAACAGGAGGAGCATTTGAAGTTACTATGGCGGATATTTTTAATGGAATCTCGCTTTATTACAATCAAGAAGCAGATCCACAAGGGCGAGAAACACAGGAATTTAAATATGAATATATGGAATTACTTTCTGTAGACGATCCCTTAACGGGTCGAACTTTTACTGGTGTTAATATTTTAGATGTATTAGAATTTGCTCAGACATTTTACGCTTGGAATTTCTCTTGTAAAACAAAAAATATGGGTAACTACGCTAACGATTATTTTAACACTTCAACTGCCGATGTAGTGAAAGATTGGGACTCATCACCTATGATTGTTGCAATTGCAGCCGATGGTGTTTTCCTTCCGGATCTCGGATATGGTAATTTCTCAGTAATCCGAACGGGATCAACAGACTCCGTTTATGATCTCGAAGAAATTAGAGCTTTGGATGAATGGGAGATTGACATTTATATTAATGGTACGTTAAGTCCTTATAAAATAAATCGAACAAATGTAATCGATAACAACTATCCCAGTGGCTGGCATTACGAATATTATAAGTATCCAGAAAAATCTGGTGGTAGAATGAATTTTAACCGTACTTATATAGGCAGAAATATGTCCTCCCTTATTAACAATACAAACGCAAAAGATTATAATTATGAGCTACAAGCCATCGCAATTGATGATTGGGCATCAGTTACCTTAAATAACACTGATATAAATTTTGGATTAGTCTATCCAGAAAATTATGGATATGTTAATAAAAGTGGAGGTATTCCAGCTGGTGGACCTTATCCCTTACCCGAAACAGACAATCCTATAGTTATTTCCTATAGGGAAAAAGTCTTTACAGAATATGGTCTTTTTCCAACGGACCCACCATATGATAAATTTTATAATCTTGGTTATTTCGGTGGACCATACCAATTGATCATACCTGGCCAAACGTCTAACAAATATTCCAGTTTAATTGATAGAATTGAAATTACAATATATACTGGACCAATTCCTTAATAACAAATATTTTTTTTTTTTATTCTCATGTGATATTTTATAAACCTTGCAAACAAACCAAAAATATGAAGAAAAATAGGTTTTTACTCTGTTCTATTTTTATGATAATATTATCAAATTTATACTATAAACCCTTAAAAGCTTATCCTGGTTTTGGGAATTGTATAAACGAACATCCTAAGACTAATATTGAAGCTCTTTTTTATGAGAATTCCAATATAAATCTGGATGGGATTCCCAACGAGACATTTTGGATTGAGACTAAAAATCAGGAGGGTTTTCTAAATATTCCAACAGCACCCATAGAAGATAATTCAGGAAACTCGAATATATCTGTTAACTTCTTATTCGCATTTAATAATGAGTATTTATTTATCTATTGTGAATGGCTTGATAACACTACAATGCCATCTGGTATACAATTCCAAGACGGTATTTATTTCTGCTGGAATATCGATGTTCCAGAGTTCACTGCGTATTATCCCTCATTAACGCAAATGGATACGTCTCATATGGGAGGAGGTTCAATTGATTCATGGGGGGCATATTTTATTAAAGAAGACAATAGACTAAATCAATCAGAATTCTATGGAAAAGATAATTGTTTACAAGAAAGCGGATGGCATATAGGCGAAAATAACGATGTAAAAGTTGGTTTATCCTATGTTGATGATCATTCTTACTCTCTCGAAATCAGAAGAAAACTAACGACTAATGATAGATATGATGTTCAATTTAATGAACAAAAACCTTACTTATTTAATATTGGAGTTATGGATAATTGCCATGGAGAACATCACCAAATTTCTTGGGTATACGCAATGAGTTTTGTGGAAGAAGAAGATGAGGAAAACGAAGATGCTGAAACGAGCAAGCCACAACTTAATATTGGATTCTTAATTATAAATATTACCATTATAGCTATCTCAACAATTTTAATGATATTTTTCTATTATTCAAAAAAAAATATAAAATAAATATCAAATTATGGAGACTAGAAATTTTACAATCTTAATAGTATCAATTTGCATCGGGCTTACAGTTTTTTGGCTTACAGCATACAATGTTGTCAGATTAGGAATAGACCCAATTGCTTATATTGAAGCTAACACTTCTGAAGTCTTTCTAGAAGGGGAATCTGAAGACGAACAAACTGTTGTAATTATTAGAGGAAATATAAAGGAGGAATTAAGACTCTCTATTTCCGATCTTAAGTCAGATGAATACAAACAAGTGACTGACGATTTTGATTTTAAAAACTCTTATGGAACAGAGTGGACTGACGAATACACGGGAACAACGTTATGGAGTATTCTTGAAGAAGAAGGTATCTTAGAAAGTGACGCGTCTACATTTCTGTTTGTTGGACAAGACGGATATGAATCTCCAGAACCTCTTTCAATAGAAGACATTGCTAAGCAACACGAAAATGATGTAATCTTGGCTTATAAAATAGAGGGAGAGCGCTTATCAAACGATATTGGTCCCGTAAGATCGGTTATTGATCGAGATGTCATTGAGCATCTTGAGCCCGACCATTGGAACTCTCAGTTTGCTGTAAAAAGTGTAAAATATGTTGAAATTCAATAGAAGTGATAATGAAATGGAAAAAAATGTAATTAACAACGAAGAGGAAAAGGAAAAATCGACTCAATCTAAAGATTTTAAAGAAACTGGTCTTGGGCTTGAAAGCTCTAAAAAGATAGCGACAATAGATCTAATTTACAGCGCTATTATAGGTGTTTTAGGTGGTGTTATTTCAAGTCTTATTCCATTTAGCTTGCTTATTAAAGTATGGTATCCGCTCACAGGCGGAACGCAATTGATATCTGGACATCATGTTATATGGGCTTCAATTGTCTACGGAATCACTCGCAAAAAAAGAAATATTTTGTTTACTATGACAACAAAAGGATTAATCGAGTTTCTTTTTGGTGATCCCTGGGGGTTGCTGATATTATTTGTTAATCTAATGGAAGGATTATGTCTAGCAATCGGATTCCTGTTTATGGAAAAACTTGGAGAAGGTGAGACTAAGTTGGGATGGGGGATTGCAGGTGGATTTGGAAATTTCTTTCAAGCACCCTTTTTCTGGATTTTAAATCAGAGATGGCATTTACATTGGACTTTATGGCTCTTATCCTTTATGTTTGCGTTTATTTCTGGCATTTTAATCGTTGGGTTATTAGGTAGAACTGTGAAAAATTATTTGATCAAGGCAGGAGTTCCTACAACATTTTAAGAAAGGAGGTGTTAACTATTTTGGATAAATCATCCGCACTTTCTTTCGATAACTTTTCTTTTATTTATGGAGGGAACAAAAGAAAATCACCCTCAGTATCAGACATTTCTTTTAATTTAAACGAAGGAGAAGTGCTTATTTTAGCTGGTCCAAGTGGAAGCGGTAAATCAACATTATCGTATGCGATGAATGGGATTGTTCCATGGAGACTTAAAGGTTTTATGAAGGGAGATGTGAGAATCTTCAATAAAAGCGTATGGGATTACGACTTTATGGAATTAAGCGAAAAAGTTGGACTAGTCAAGCAAAATCCGATCGATCAATTGGTCACTTTTCGTGTGAAAGACGAGATAGCGTTTGGACTGGAAAATCTTAAATATCACGAGGAAGAAATTAAAAAAAGAGTTAAAGAAGTTTCTGAATTTATGGGAATAGGACACTTACTTGAAAGAGATGTTGATCAACTGAGTGGGGGACAAAAACAACTGGTAATTTTATGTTCCTTTCTTGTTATGGAGCCTAGTATATTAATTTTGGACGAACCTATCGCCTTTTTGGATCAGAAATCGGAAAGCTTTTTGTTGGAACGATTGAATAAATTGATTAAATCTCCGAAATATAACTTAACTGTAGTTATTATAGAGCATCGACTTTCCAGAGTGGTTGATTTCGCCGATAAAATAGTAGTATTAGCCGAAGATGGAACAATTAGATTAAAAGGTAAAGTATCTGAGGTTTTGAAAAATAATTTTGATGTTCTAAGAAAATGCAATGTTCGAGTTCCGTGGATTAATAATGTGTTTTTTAAATTTAAAGAATCTTTATCCCCGGAAACCAAAGAAATCACCATTCCAACCAATTTTAGAGAATTAATTAAAATTCCAGACGAATTAAGCAAAAATGAGCTTGAAAAATTTGCTACAATTCTTAAAAATACCGAAATTAAACCTAATATTTTGGAAAAATACGATAAATTTGAGGAAAAGATTGAATTTGGAGAATTATACACCCAAAAAATGCTAAAGAGAGTGGTTAATAAGCATGAATCCCAAGAATCTTCCATTATTGATTTAAACACTAAAAATAATAAAAAATTCATCTTAGAAACGATAGACCTGAATTTTAAATACCCGAACACCGATATTAAAGCAATAACCAACCTCTCAATAAAGATCCGAGAAGGAGACTTTATCGGGTTGATAGGTCCAAATGGTTCCGGCAAAACCACTCTTTTATACCTGTTGGCAAATCTTTACGAGCCAACTTCTGGACAGGTTTTATTTAAAAATAAACCAATTAGCGAATACGATCCCCACGAATACGCGAGAAAGATAGGATTCATTTTTCAAAATCCTGAGAATATGATCTTCAAACCTACTCTTAAAGAAGAGATTCTGTACGGTCCCGAAAATTTCGGAATATCAGATAAAATTGATGATAAATACCTTAAGAAATTAATTTCGTTGATCGGAAACGAGGAGGAATCTAAAAATCCGTTTAATCTTAGCTGGGGGCAAAAGAGAAGATTAAATCTAAGTTCGATATTTGTATACAAGCCAGATATTATTCTACTTGACGAACCGTTTATTGGGCAAGACCAGCGCACTATTGACTCTATAATTGAGACATTATACATCGAAAATAAGCGGGGGAAAACGATTATAATTTCTTCTCACGATTATCACCTTCTTCTAAAATACACTAAGCTTATAATAGAATTGAATAAAGATGGGTCGCTAAGGAATTACGATTCAAACGGAAATTTTTTTAACAAACATAAGAATCTTGGACCTATAGTTTTGATGGAAAAAATTAAGCAGAAATTAGTATCGGCGGTGGAGTGAATGGGTAACAAAAATAAAATGTTAGATAATAAGCAGCTACTTTTTGCGTATTATCCAGGAAATTCATTTATGCACAAATTAAATCCTCTCTCCAAATTACTATTTCTTTTATTGTTAACTATTTTAACATTAATCCTTACCAGCTTAATCTTTATGGCTGTCATTTCGATCTCAATCTTTATTTTAGGTTTATTTAGTGGGATTTCCTTTAAACATTTGATTCGTAAATTGAGATTTATATTTATGGTTATGATAGTAAGCGTAATTCTTAATATCTTTTTTAACGCGATTCCAACAGAACAAGAAATAATATTATTTTACTTATTTGGATTGGAATTTCTTCCTATTAGAAGATTGGCCGTATATTTCGCTCTAAAAGCTTTTTTTCTGGTCTTAATCTTATATTCTAGCTCTATAATCTATACCAACACGACAGACATGCGAGATTTTGTGTATTCCTTGATGAGGTTAAAAATTCCTTATAAATATTGCTATGCGTTCATGGTTGGAATAAGATACATACCCATAATAGAACAAGAAGCAAAGACTATATCATTGGCTCAAAAAGCTAGAGGTTTTGGCTATGAAAAGGTAAATACAGTAAGAAAGGCGTATAATCTAGTTTTCGAAAGAATGATTGCGACCTTAGTTTCAATTTTAAGAAAAGCTCACGTTACGTCAATATCGATGGAAAACCGTTGTTTTGGAATTTATAAAGATAGAACAAATTTAGTAAAAATCTATTTTAAACCTTTAGACATTATTTTTATGATTATCAGTATTGGTTTATTCACATTTGCGATGTTATATCTTTTTCACTTTTTACCTCTTCCTCCTTTCCCTTCTTTATATCAAATTTACACGGATAATTTTGAAATTTAAAATATAAAAAACAGTCATTAGAAATAATAAAATGAAAGTACACAAATCTTTAACGAAAATATTTAATAAGATAGGAAAAAAGAAGTTCTTAGTTTTTTCGTCAATAATCTTTTTTATTCTCTTGTTAAATCTCTCAATTTATGGATATAGCAGTCCTGACCAAGATCCGGATGAAGATTGTCACGATTCAGGACCTTACGATATCTCTTCGGACGAAGATGATGAAATTGAAGTAGATAGAGACGAATCTTTTAAAATTGACATTGAAGGAACCGGTCCCGATGTAATTGTTCGATTTAATACCGAATCTTTGGATAATGCCCAGTTTGAAGTAGAACCAAGCAACCAAGATATAGCAGATAACTCTGAATTTGACGATAACGATGACGATGATATTGTGGAGGTTGAGTTCGAACTTACCGCTCCTACCGAAAAAGGGACTTACGAGATCTTGTTTTACGTAAGAAGTCCTCCTGGAAATCCTTCTGGACAACCCTACATCGACTATTTAGAATTTGAAATAATCGTAGAAGAAGCAAGCGACGATACCATAGTCGATAACACTATATTTAACACAATTTTTAATCATTATAATATTTATCTCGGTTTAAGCGCTATAATTTGTCTATCCATCGGTACTGTCTTAGCGGAGATTAATTATCGTCGATTTAACAGGTCTCACGCAATATTTACAGCTTTAGCTCTTATTTTAACAACAGTTAATTTAGTCTTCATGTTTTGGCACGCAGTATCAGTGTTTGGTTCTTGGTTTTTCTCTTCGACGGTTGACTGGCTCCATTTTACTCATTATATTACGGGAACTCTTGGTTTTGGAGGATGCATCGTAGGATTTCTTGGAGGTCTAAGTGGGGTGCATCACAAAAAGGCGGGATATCTTGCTCTTGCGTGCTGGGGATTTAATTTTGTTTTTGGAATTATTTATTGGGGAATTGGGCTGGGGGTGTTCGGTCCGTGAAATATGTCCCAGAGGATACTGATTTCCGTTCTTTTATTGAGGAACTTAAAAAAAGTTCGCAAATAGAATTCTCCGAAGATCTAATAGACATAATCAGTGAAAGTGGAGATATGGCTGGATCTCCGTACGCCCATTGGAGATGGAAAAAGAAATTTATAGCAGATGTCGTGATTTGGCCCGAGAAAGAAGAGGAAGTAGTTGAGATTGTAAAACTTGCAAATCGATTTAGTGTTCCAATTACTCCTCGGGGCGCAGGAACTTGCTATTTCGGTTCAAATAATCCCACGTTTGGAGGAATCATTCTAGATTTGAAAAGAATGACTAATTATAATGTTAATAAAGATGAAAATAAAGTAATAACTCAAACAGGTATTAGCTTTCAAACTTTGAACAATAATCTTATTGAAGATAGTTTCGAATTAGGAGGCTACCCGTCAAGTGCGCTTGCCTCTACTATTGGAGGGTGGGTGGGAACAGGAGGCTCCCACGGTATAGGAACTTACCATTATGGGTCTTTTGTCGATCAAATTCTGGATATGAAAGTGGTGAATCCAATGGGAGATATTCAGATCGTGGATTCAAAAAAGGATATTGACAAATTTTTTGGAACTTGCGGAATATTTGGAATTATAACAGAAATATCCTTGAAGATCTATCCCTGTAGGAAAAAGAAGTCTTTATTTATCGGATATAATAAATTAAATGATTTAATCTCAATGATTCAAAAGATTAAACAAATGGATAACCTCTATTTAATTAGTTTCACTGATAAAAATTACGAAATGAGGAATTTAAATATTTCAAATTACAACTATTATTTTTTTATAGTTCTAATAGAGGGAAATGAAACATTTTCACATTCCAAAGAGCAAATCGAAAAAATTAGTAAAAAATACTCCGGAAACTTACTAAGTAACGAAATTTCAGAGCAAAAATGGAAAGCATATCTCAAACAAGAAACAAAGATAAAAAGAGATACGCCCGTCTTAACGCTTCAATCTATCAAGACGAATTTAGAAAATTGCAAGGATTTGATTAAAAATTTTGAAGCCCTTGCTGAAAAAAGAATATTGAACCATTGTATATATGGTTCAATAAACCACGATCTTAGCGTGAGGCTTCTTTTAATAACACCCACTGATAATAAAAAAATATATCATTTTCTCGCAAGCAAAGCACTTAGTCATAGAATTGTAAAGAATATTTATAAGACAGAAAAGGGAGAGGTATACAGTTATGGTTTACAAAACTCAATTTATCTTGATAAATTTGAATCCGACAAGGTCGAAAAATGGCGTAAGCTAAAATCTGATGTAGATCCGAATTTTATATTTAATCCTCTTAAACTCGTGGAAACCAAGACCAGCTACAGAAGAATAAATACTATTTTTGAGATGAATCTGTTTTGGAGAAAGATTGCTGCTAAAATAAAAACAGCAAAAAGAGTTAACTTCCCGAAAGATAAAAGCTTATCAAAAAAACCAGAACAAACAACTCTGGGAAAAAATCTAAAGAGTGATTAAATCTATGTCGCAAACTAATAATGAAGGAAAAAATAAGTCAAACAAGTATAGTGAGAAGTTAAAAAACTATGCCAAAAGCGATATAATTAAAAAATGTAGTAATTGTTCTATGTGTCGAGATGTGTGTCCAATTTATCAAATCATCAAAAAAGAGAGATCTTATCCAGGCGGGAAGTTTCGAGTTTTTCGGACCTTTGTGGAAGAAAATTTGAAGATTAAGGAAAAGTTCGTGGAAATTATGGCTCTTTGTTCAATGTGTAAACATTGCGAAGTGGTTTGCCCATTAGACTTTAGTTTTACGGAAATCTTGGAAGAATTGAGAAAAGAGATAGTAACTAAATCAAACAAACCTTATAAAACGCAAGAAGACTTTGCGAGCAAGGTTCAAAAAGACAAGAACCCATACGGAGAAAGCGCTGGAGAGAGGAAAAAATGGGTAAAAGGCGATATAAGGGAAGCTAAAAGAAGTCCTTACGCTTATTTTGTAGGGTGTACTTCTTCTTATCGGGAAGTTATTTCGGCTCTGAACACAGCTATAGTTCTTTCGAACATCTTAGAAGATAATTTCGTCCTACTTGGAGCCGAAGAATATTGTTGCGGGAGTCCGCTTATTCGAACGGGACAAGTTGATTTTAACTTATGCTTAGAATCAGATGACAAGAAAAAAACCAAGTCCCATTTCGATGTTGCGGATTATATATCGCACAATGTTGAAGTATTGAAAGAAAAAGGCGTGAGGATAGTAATTTTCAATTGTTCGGGATGCTACAAGACTGCGGTGAAAGATTGGCCGAAATATTACGGAGGGAATCTGCCTTTTGAAACATTTCATTTGACTGAATATGTGGCAAAAAACCTTGACCTGGTCGAGAAAAAATTAAAAAATTGGGATAAAAGAATCACTTACCACGATCCGTGTCATTTAGGAAGGTACATGAAAATATACGATGCGCCAAGAAAAATACTTAGAGCTATCGATGGAGTTCAATTGATAGAGATGAAGAATTCAAAAGAATGTGCGATGTGTTGCGGGGCAGGTGGTGGTTTGAAGGGAGGTTTCCCTGAAGAGGCTTTAGAAATTGCAAAGTTACGTATAAGAGAGGCTGAGAATACGGGTGCCGAAATTCTGGCCACTGCATGCGTGTTCTGTAAAAGAAACTTAAGAGACGCTGCTGAGGCGTTAAATTCGAAAATAACCGTATTAAATATCGAAGATATCTTAACTCAACTACTTGTCTAAGTTATCCCGTTCTCTCTTTATTTACTTGTCTTTATGATTTAAAATTCTTAAAATCTTTTTATTTTAAACCCATTCTTCATTTATACGAATATAATATCACAGCAAATTATTTAATCTTAAAGCAATGTGTTGCAATTAAGACGATATGCATAACTTTACAGTACGACTGAAATTATTCCAAGATCATGATTGATATTACAAAAAAAAAAGAGATTTTAAGAATTGCCAGCGCTTCGGGAAGAATTACCCTTAAAGAAGCGACGATTAAACGCATTCAAAATAGGGATGTTAAAAAAGGGGACGTTTTTACTATTTCGAAAATTGCGGGAATTAACGCTGTTAAAAAGGTTCCAGATCTAATACCTTTATGTCATCCAATTCCAATAACGAAAGTAGATATTCAATTTGAAATAGAAACAGACACCTCCATTAAAGTAATCTGTATCGTGAAAAGTTTTGCACGAACTGGCGTCGAGATGGAAGCATTGACCGGCGTAAGCACTGCCCTACTCAATATCTGGGACATTGTTAAAATGTACGAAAAAGATGATAATGGTCAATATCCAGACACGATTATTGAAGAGATTAAAGTGGAAGAAAAAATCAAAGAACCCAATTATTAAAAATGAAAGATAAGTGTAATAGGGAAATTAAACATATTCGGCTTTCTGTTACTTCCAAGTGTAATTTTGATTGCCTTTACTGCGATAAAGAGGGCTTTATACCCCAAACCAGCGAATTAACCATCGACGAGATTAAAAGAGTGTCGAAAATTCTTGCGAACATCCTACAAGTCAAAAGAATTAAACTAACAGGAGGAGAGCCATTATGTCGACAAGAGATAGTTAAAATCGTGAAAGAAATTAACGATCTTTCACTATACGACGACATTTCGATGACTACAAATGGCTATATATTAGAAGAGAAAGCTAAGAATCTAAAAAAGGCGGGACTGAACAGAGTAAATGTGTCGCTATGCTCCTTAGATCCCGAAACATTTAAGATGATTACGGGAGCTAATGCTTTGGAAAAGGTTTTGCGTGGACTCCAAAAAGCAAAGGAAGTGGGATTGTTTCCCATTAAACTTAATTACGTTATGCTCAAAGGAGTAAACGATAATGAACTTGATAATATGATAGAATTTAGCGCTCAAAATCATTATATCCTTCAAATTATCGAACTTCATCAATCTTCCGAATGTGCCAAAAACAAGAATGAATTTTTCAATAAATTTTACCACAATATTGACCCTATAATTAAAAATTTAGAAAGTCGAGCAATTGAGACAATTATTAGAGGAGAGATGCAAAATAGGAAAGTGTTTATATTGCCCAACTCGGGCGTCGTCGAAACCATTAAACCAAGTCACGATTTTTGTAAGAACTGCACGAAACTAAGGGTTGGTTGCGATGGAAACCTCTTTGGTTGCCTCTATCGGTCAGATATGGGAAGAAATTTGAAAGATGTTCTTAACAACCAGCAATCTCTCGAGAAATACGAGTCAATAGTAAACGAAGTAGTGAATTCAAGACAGCCCTATTACTAATTCTGAATTAATATGTATACAAGATTATAATGATATTTAAAAAAAGGTGAAAATTATGGTTGAATTATTGTATTTTGCTGAATTAAAAGAAATTACGGGTAAAGAAAAAGAAGAGTTTGATCTTACTGTCGATAACATGAGAGAATTAATAACCCACCTAATATCTAAATACGAGAAAATTAAAAAGCTTGTTTGGGACGAAGAAAACGCACGATTAAAAGGAACGATTTCAATAGCAATTAATCATAAAATACGGTACGAAAAAGATAAATTATCAATAACACTTAATCCGGAAGATAAAGTTTCCTTACTTTTACCAGTATCTGGAGGGTGAATTTCTACGAATTCAAAAAATGATTATGAAAATCCTTCGGGAATATATAGCAAGAACGAAATATCGTTGGAACAAGCAATTGATTCTTTAAAATCCCATCCCGAGATTGCAAAAGTAGGATCGATTCTAACCTTCACGGGTATCGTAAGAGCAACTTCTTTAACCGGAAAAAAAGTGAGCGGGATGAAGATTGATGCCTACGAAGAAATCGCAAACCAAAAAATTTCAAGTATTTGTCAAGAACTTAAAGCCTCTGAAGGAATAATAGAAGTTATTATTATCCATTTTAAAGGAGAGTTTGAGATATCAGACGATTTAGTTTACGTAATAGTTGGCTCTTCGCATCGAGAGGAGGGCTTTAAAACACTAAGAGAAGCAGTTGAGGCTTACAAAAAGCAACTTACGGTCTGGAAAAAGGAAATTTACGAGGATGGCAATTCAGAATGGATTGATTAATAGAGTGATTAATAAATCAAATAAAAAAGGATTATATTCTGTACGAAATTTACATAAACATAATTGATAAAATGGAGAGTTTGTCTTTAGAAATCCATGAAATTCTTAAAAACAATTAAAGTTGACGAATTTAAGGAGATTCTCAACCAAGTTTCAAAGTTAGAACTTGGAAAAGAAGACATATCGCTTCAAGATTCCTTTCATCGAGTAGCTGCGACCGATATTAAAAGCAATATTGACGTGCCTCATTTTAGAAAATCCCGGATGGACGGATACGCTGTTATTGCTTCCGATTCTTTTGGAGCCGACGAGGACAACTATATTCCCTTACAATTAGTAGACTCTATACAAGCCGGAGATATTCCAAAAAAGGAGTTAAGTTCTGGTGAATGCGCGTACGTCGCGACCGGCGCAGCTATACCTGAAAATGCCAATGCAGTAGTGATGGTTGAATTCTCAGAAAAAGAGGAAGACACGATCTATATTCAACAAGCAGTGACTCCGGGAACTCATGTGGTTGGAATTGGACTCGATGTGAAAAAAGGAGAGACAATTGTAAAAAAAAATACTTTAATAGAATTAACCACCATAGGCATTCTCTCATCCTGCGGTATTAACGAGCTTGAAGTTTACAAAAAACCTTCCGTGTGTTTATTTAGTACGGGAAACGAGCTCGTTAACCTTCGTGAAAAAGATCTACCACTCGGAAAGATTTACGATGTCAATTCTGAAGTATTAAGACAAGCTATACTAAATACGGGTGCTAGTGTTAGTTATCTCGGGATAGCCCGTGATAATTACGAGGAATTAAAAGAAAAAATTCAAGAAGGATTATCTAAGAGCGATATAGTTATCCTCTCGGGAGGCACTTCTAAAGGAGAGGGAGATTTAGGACCTCAAGTTTTGGAAGAGCTCCAAGGTATTGAAATGATGGTACATGGGGTGAGAATTAAGCCCGGTAAACCGATTATCTTTGCTAAATTCGACAAGAAAGTAATCTTTATTTTGCCGGGTTATCCTACGTCAGCTTTAAGCTGCTTTTACGTGTTTATTGAAAATTTTTTGAGAAAAATGTCGGGTTATCCGTTAAAAGAAAAATTCTCAAGAGAGTATGAAGTCGGAGAGAGGATATATAGCACCGTAGGAAGGAATCATTTTGTAACCGTTCAAATTCGAGAAGTAGACGGTATTAATAAGATATATCCCATAAAGACGGGATCAGAAGCGATTTCCACTATGTTTTACGCTGACGGATACATTGAAGTTGATGAATTAGAATCGATCGTGGAAAAAGGAGATAAGAGACAAGTCTATTCCTTCTGAGTAATGTAATATTACCATTTATCAAAACGAGGAAAATATCAATAAATCAAATTAAAAAATAATAATTGAGAAATAAAATGAAGGTTCACGAGGAGCATAAAACTCACGCACCAAAGAAGATAAAAATTGCGTTAATTGTAGTTAGTACTAGTAGACACGAAGAACAAAAGATTAAAAAAACCACTTCGGACAAGACTATTCCCTTAGTGAAGGAAATTTTGAATAAACGGGTTAATATCTCTTTAGAAAGTACGGAAATTATTCCGGATGCAAAAAAGGATATTATGAATACGCTAAACGAAAAAATCAAATCAAAAACTATTAACTCGGTCATTTTTAGTGGTGGTACTGGTCTCTCTCCCAAAGACATGACCTATGACTTGATCGAACCGAAAATTGAAAAAAAAATCGATGGATTCGGCGAATTATTTAGGGCTTTATCTTACGAAGAGATTGGGGCTTCCGCGATGCTTTCACGAGCTACGGCGGGAAAGATTAATGACAAGATTATATTTCTTTTACCTGGCTCGCCTAACGCCGTCAAGCTCGCTCTAGAAAAATTAATTTTACCCGAGATTGGGCATATTTTATACATTATTAATAAAAAGGAATGAGGACTTTGAAAAGACTACACAAAATAGGGTTCTCGAAGTTGACCTCTGTTGAAGAGGCGTGGAGTAAATTAGAGTCTCAGATCGAGTTAATTGGTGCAGAGCAAATAGATGTCAATAATGCACTTAACCGAATTCTAGCCGAAGATATAACTAGCGAGTTTGATGTACCTCCGTTCGACAGATCTGCCATGGATGGATACGCTATTATTGCCGAAGACAGCTTTGGTGCTTCTCCCCAAAATCCCAAAAAAGTAAAGAAAGTAGGAAAAATAGAAATAGGCGAAGTCGCAGATTTGCGCGTAAACAAGGGAGAAGCGATTCGAATATCAACAGGCGCTGCCATGCCTGAAGGCGCAAACGCCGTCGTTAAAATTGAAGACACTGAAATAGAAAACGATATTATAACCTTATATAATGCTCTAGTTCCATATAAAAATGTTGCAAAACACGGTGAGGATATACCTGCTAATACAAAAGTTTTAGAACGAGGAACAGAATTAAAAGCCGGACATATCGCGCTATTAGCTTCCTTAGGTATTAACAAAATTCAAGTTCGACGAAAGCCTCGAGTAAGTGTATTTTCTACTGGAGACGAGCTTCTTGAACCAGGTCAGCCACTTGAGAAAAATAAAATCTATAATTCGAACACTCCCATGATCTCAAGTTTAGTAACCATTTATGGAGGTAAAGTAAGTAGGAGTTCTACATTAAAAGACGATAAAGATCTGATTAAGGAAACTCTTATTGACTCTGCTAAGGATTCAAATATTATTATTTTTACCGGCGGAACTTCCGTTGGGACTCAAGATTATTTACCGGAAGTGCTTGAAGAGAACGGGACTGTCGTTACTCATGGAATTGCGATGAGGCCGGGCTCACCTTTACTCATTGGTTATTATAAGGGAGCTCTTGTTTTTTGTCTTCCCGGAACGCCCGTTGCGGCATATGTGTGCTTCGTAAAATTTGCGGGTCGAGCCCTAAGAAAAATGATGGGTTGTATGAAAATCGATCCGCGTGTCGAGCTTATCGCGAAAATGAATAACGACGTTCCCGTCTCCTCAATGGGATATTTGCATCATCTTAGAGTAAAGCTGGAAAAACGAGAAAATATCTTTTACGCGCTTCCTGTAAAATTGAAAGGTTCCGGAATCATCACTTCTTTAACAGAATCCGATGGAATTGTTGAAATTCCTCCTCATCAAGAAGGTCTCAAGAAAGAGGATGAAGTTAGCGTGATGCTTTTGCCTAAATAAAAGTAGCAAAACTAGCTTACTATATAAAAGATAAAAAAAATAATTAGAATTCCAGTAGCTTAGAAGTCTGTAGCAACCATCACATTCGATGCTTTTACTACAGCTGATACTTCCTTGCCTTCCTTGAGGGCTAGTCGTTCTGCTGAGGACTTTGTTATGATTGAAACAATTTCTACCCCACCAGGAAGCTCAATTACTATCTCTGAATTCACCGCACCATGGACTACGCTCTTTATCTTTCCTTTTAATACATTTCTAGCACTAATCGCCGTCATACTAGTAGGATATATAATCAGCTATTTAATGATTTTCTCCATTTTCTAGTAAAGTTTTCATTAGATCGGCTTAATTCAAAAAGTGAAACTTTGATATTTTCAATTTTCTATTAATAGAAGTAAGATAGTTTAGTTAATTATAATCATCAAATATTAAATTCCAGATAAAAACTAATATCTAATTATCTTATAAATTATTAAAAAAGTAAGGTGCGTGAAAAATGGTTCAGAAAAGTAAATTAAATAATTACTGGTTTGATTCGGAAGATTTAATTAAACCTATTGATTGGGAGTATATAAATGCCCTCCCAAAAGCTATTCAAGACACTTTAGAGCTATACATGAGAGGAAAGATCTCTATCGGAAAAGCATCTGAAATTGCTCGTTTATCTTATCGTGAAATGGATCTTATTCGTGTTAAAGCCAGAATTCCTATTCATATTTAAGTTGGTTTTATGTTAGTAATTTCTGATACATCTCCTATAATAAATTTTTCTAAGCTTGGGAGGCTGGAGCTATTAAAGGATTTATATTCAAATATTATTATTCCATTTTCTGTTTGGGAGGAATTAATTTCTCCTCTTTCAAAGTCTCAATTTAATCAAACTTTGGAAGAAGCTGAAAATCTGAAAAAAATAGTTCATTTAGTGATAATAATTAGACAAATGTGAAAGTAAATTAGTAACCTAAAACAAATTTTTTTTCTGGAGAGTATTTTTTAGTTTCAAAATTTAATGTTCGATAAAGCAGCTATAAGAATTATAATCTAAAAAATTTTTAGAAGTAAAAAATTATCACATTTATGGTTAACACCGTCGAGATTATCAAAAAAATTCAAACGAATAATCAAATCATTGGCAGAGAAAACGAGTTAAAAAAAATTATTCTGGCGCGCTCTGTCGGAAAAAATATACTCATAGAAGGTGAAGTTGGAGTGGGGAAAACGACGATAGCGAAAGCTGTATCCGCATATTACGATACTGATTTTTATCGAGTTGACTGTACTGAGGACACTTTAACGCATAATCTTGTTGGGTATTTTGATCCTCCTTTAGTCATAGCAAAAGGATATGTGGAAGAATCGTATAAATACGGGCCGCTCGCATCCGCTATGGACGATGGAGGATGTCTATTTATTAACGAGATCAATAGAATGCCCGAAAGTACGCAAAATGCTTTATTGACTGCTCTAGACGAGAAAATCTTGGATATTCCTAAGCTTAGAACGATAAAAGCGGAAAAGGACTTTTTCGTAATCGCCACACTTAACCCCTCTGCCCATGTGGGTGTTACTGCACTGGGAGAAGCAATAAAGGATAGGTTCGTATGGATAAAACTTGATTATCAAGAGCCCGCCGAAGAAGTCGAAATTATACTCCAGAATGTTGAAAACACCGATCCCAAGATGGAACAAATTGCTGAAATTGCTCAAGCCATAATTCAAAAAACGCGAGACAGCTCTTCTTTTAGAAGAGGGAGCTCAGTTCGAGGTGCTATCGATTTAACCGCCCTAATGAGTCAATACAATAACAATCACAGTTCAAAAAATTGGGTGGAAGCCGCAATAATGTCTTTATATAACAAAATTGAAATCGAAGACGGAATTAGCAAATCAAAAACTGAATTAATTGTTGATATCGTGCTTTCCGTTCTTAATAAATCGGATTTTCAATAATCGATGACTTCTTGAGGGAAGAAACCGAAAAGAATGAGAATAAAAGACTAAATGTACGGCTTACAGAACAACCTCCTAAAAACGAAATCCTACGAAGAGAGATTATTCGCAAAAAAAAGAAAAAGCCCGATTATTACCAGCACTTAGCAAACACGCTAGACTACAAGCAAATCAAAGAAATGACCTATCTTGCGATCCAGCACAAAAATTTAGAAGCGATTATGGGGATGTTGAAATCTAACATTTATGCTGCTACTGATGCGCTCGACTGCGACGAGGGAGTAAAATTTTTCTCAGAGAAATCAAAAGAATCTCCCGAAATCATGCCCGAAGTGTATTTTTTCATTAGGAGACCTATATCAGATAGATATAAGATTATATTTCGAAGATTAGCCCGCCAGAGTATTATTAAAACCTCGTTAAAGATTTCCAGTAGAGGATTGAAAGGAGTTCGGAGAAAGACTGTTCCTAATTACCATATTGGAATGCCCGAGTTTGATCTCGACGAGACTATACAACATAATCCTCTAAAGATTTACGAAAAAACCTTATCTTACGAGGATATTTACGGAATAAAGCGAAAACGTAAAAAAAGAAAGGTTGTACTTATTTTAGATACCAGTGGAAGCATGTATGGAAAGACATTGCTCAACGCTGCACTTACGACCTCTGTTTTAGCATACAACATGGAAAAAGAGGATTATAGCATAATACTCTTCAATTCCACAGCTATGACCTTAAAGAAAATCGAGAACCGTAAGAAATCTATAAGGGCTATTATAGACGAAATTCTCGATTCCGAAGCTGTTGGATTTACAAACATTTATGTTGGGCTAGAAAAGGGATTAGAGGAACTGAGGAAGACTAAAAGTAGTACTAAAGAACAATTTGCGGTGCTAATCACCGATGGTAATTATAATCGAGGTGACAATCCGTTAAAATTAGCAAAAAAGTTTCCAAAAATTCACGTAATCGGGATACCTGCGGATAACGATGCTGACAGGGGTATCGATACCTGTCGGGAAATAGCGAAAGTCGGAAACGGAAAATTTTACGCCGTAAATAATTATAAAGAAATTCCTCGAGCATTGATAGAGATTTTAACACATACTTAAATTTCGTATTTTTGTTTATAGATTTCAATTTTCAATTTTTAAATCTCAAAATTCAAAATTCAAATTCCAGTTTTCTTAATTTCTACAAAAGAATTTAAATAACTTTTATTATTGATATAAATAATTTTGATTAAGATACTCTAATATAATTCTATTAGGGAAATATTTTAATAACGGGGTATTTAGGGAAGTTTACAAAAAGTACCCTATTAATTTAATAACAAAAGTGGGATTGATGGGAAACAACATTAAAAAGACAAGTCTATTGATTGCTTGCACGATCATTTTGAATTCTTTAATATATTGTTTTCTTTTTTCTATTTTCCCTGCTGATCTTGAAAATTCAATTAATAATCGCGGGGTAGTAAGCGACGAAAAATCAAACGATGTCCATCAAGACGAGCTTCGCCTGATTTGTCATCCCAATTTGTCTCTTTATGAGCAATGGAATGCAACTTGGGGCGGGAATAATAATGATAGAGGAGAAAGAATAGAAATAGATACGGAAGGAAATATTTATGTAGCAGGTACGACTGATAGTGTTTCTTCTGAAGATACAAATTTAGCATTATTAAAATATAACAGTTCGGGTGGTCTACTCTGGTCAAAATCATTTGATGGTCCAGAGGGAGATTATGATACTGGCTATGATGTTGCTTTAGATGAAACGAATAATTTTGTTTATCTATGTGGATATGTGGAAGTAAGGGGTTTTTATTATGATATGGTTTTAATTCAATATAATACTGACGGTGTGTATCAATGGAATAGAACTTGGACACTGGACTCAGGGGAAAGCTCTTTCGGTAGAAGTGTAGTAGTAAATAGTACTGGTTACATCTTCCTATCAGGTAAGACTGGAGACAATCAGTTCACTATCACAACTTATAATTCATCAGGACATAATCTTAAAAACGAAACTCTTTCCTTTGAAGGGGAAGCTTTCGATCCTCATATGGCCATTGACTCGAACGATAATATTTATCTTACTGGATATAACAGAACTAATGCTGGATCTGTCCTTATCTTTAATACGACTCTTATTAAGTTTAATTCTTCATTGGAGAGAGAATGGACTCGGTATTTTTTCGATATGAGCTATAATAGAACAATGTCTTCTGGAATCACAATTGATAAAAATGACGATATTTATCTTTGTGGTAAACTGGCTTATAATTTTTCCTACGATGCATCATTCTGGCATATAATTAAGTATAACAAAAGCGGAGATATTGTTTTCAATAAGACAGTCATTAGAGGGTCTACTGAAGAAGACGAACGTCCTTACGATATTACTGTAGATAAAAATGGTAATATCTTCCTAGTAGGAACAACAAACGGAACTAATTCTGCACAAGATCGAGACTTAATCGTAATTAAGTGTGATGAAAATGGGAATTATCTCTTCAATTGGACTTGGGATAGCGGTCAGAGAGACGAAGGTCGAGGAATTTACTTCAACTCAATGGGTTATATCGTCGCATGTGGATTTACAGATGTTGATCAATCTGCAAGCGTGAATAACGATATTTTACTCGTGAATTATTCGTTGAGTCCTATGTCTTTTTCTCTCAGCTTGGGAGATTATCTTCCAGGTGAATTTGACAATGATGGCGATGTTAATCTTTTCTGGAGTTCAGATGCTCCTTTTGATGCTTTTAATTACACATTGTATAATCACACTTCCTTTATCACGGATATAAACGATACTTTAGAGATTAACATTCAAGATATTACAGAAACTAATTACTTATTAGAGGATCTCTCTGACGGAACATACTACTATAAGATTGTTGCTTTTAACGAATATGGAAATTCAACTTCTGATTGTGAAGAGATAAAAGTATGCAGAACCCCTAGTAATTTTGATTTATCTACTAATGTCACGACACCATATGATGAAGACGGAATCTTCGGATTAAATTGGTCCTTTTCTGAATTCGCTGAAAATTATTCAATATATTATAAAAAAGAAGATCCGATTGACGGTAATTGGGACACTGATCCGCTTGTAGAGATTTATCAGTCAGAAATTTCCAATCAGATTAACGGCATTAATGTGAACTTTAGCTCTGAAGCAAATGGTATCTATTATTTTTTGGTAGTCGCCAATAATAGTTATGAATCATTTATTCAAGATGTAAATTCTACTAGTGAAGTGAAAATAGAGATCCGAATGAAACCAGGCGATTTTAGCTTGTCATCGGACGCTGAAGCTCCCACAGATGAAGATGGGAATTTTCAACTAACTTGGACTGAATCGAATAATCGAGAGTATTACTCGTTATATTTTTCGGAATCGGATTTTCCAGACAACTTTAATAACATAACCAGATCTGATAAAGTCTATTTATTATATAATGGAACTGATCTACAGTACGATATATCTAATTATGAAACTGGAACCTATTTTTTCAAAATATTTGCTTTTAACGATTATGGAAACACTTCTACAAATGTTATTGAGGTTGATGTAGAACTTCCAATAGCCCCCGATGATTTTACTTTAGAAATTGGAGGTTATAGCCCTCCCTATGACACTGACGGAAATATTGAGTTGATATGGACAGATAGTGCTCCTTCAGGAGCTGATAATTATACAGTATATAATTATACTTCATATATTACTGAAATAAATAGTAGTCTGGGGATCAATGCGAAGGAAATAACAGACACCACTCTTTTAATTAATAATCTAGAGGATGGTGAGTATTTTTTCATTGTACAAGCACATAATAAATATGGAAATTCAACTTCAACATGTCAACAGATCAGAATACTACATACTCCCGGATTATTTGATGTTAATGTCAGCGCTATGGAACCTTTCGATAATGATGGTGTTTTTGGGCTTAATTGGTCAGAGTCTAATCGAGCTGAAACTTATTCTGTTTATTATAGAAAGGATACTATTATACCTCCAGATTTAACTGGTTCGAATTTATATCAATCGGGATTAAGCGTAAACGAAACAAGCCTTGATTTTAGCTCCTATTTTAATGGTTTATACTATCTTGTAGTAGTTGCTAATAACAGCTTGGAAGAATATAGCGAAACGAGAGTTTCAGACAATGTAAATATGACCCTTGGATTGATTCCAGCTGAACTAACTTTAAGTTCTTCTAATGCAGGAACGCCAACTGACCAAGATGGTGCGTTTCGCTTAACATGGACAGCTTCTTTAAATCGAGAAAATTATTCGCTTTATTATTCGCTTTCTGATATTCCAGATGATTATAATAACGAGACCAGATCTGATAAAGTCTTTCAAATGTATAACGGAACTGGTTTATTTTATGATGCAAGTGAATTTGATACAGGTACTTATTACTTTAAAATTTATGCTTACAATGAATATGGAAATTCTAGTTCAGATTGCATTACTATAGAAGTATTATTACCTGGTGATAGTACTACACCTCCAACTAGCGATGACGATGAGGATAATGGTTCAAGTTCTGATACGCAAGACGATAATATGGTCTGGGTGATTCGCGCTATTATCGGCGGCGCTATTAGTGCTACAGTAGGTATCGTAATTAAACAAAGTTACAGTTCTGCGAAAAAGAGAAAGCAAATAGTTGAGAAAGTCGCTCGAAACTTCGATAAAATAGAGAATGTAGAGAAGTTTCTCAAAGAGAACTTAAACTACGAGGAGTGGAAATATCTTAAAGAAGACTGGGAAAAGTTCAAGAATCATGAAATTTCAAAACGAGAATTCATCAAAAAAAGCAAGAAAACAGTTGGAGATCGGTTTACTAATTTGTTTACTAAATCTAAAAAGGATTAAATGATTACTTATAAATTTTTTTTTTTATAATGAAGTAGAACCTGAAAGTTCTATGCTGTAAACATAAACGATTATAAAGATGTCTTTAGAGCTTTTATGGAATATTAGCGCATACCAAAACTGTGGTAATAAAAATAGACCTTTGCTTGCTATTTCTCTTTTTTGGTGAGATTCAAGTGAAGGAGATCGATTATTGAATTATCATTCATAATCTATAGGACATAAATGTGAAAAATCCCTTGAAGAGAAACCTATTAATACTATCGGGGATTATAAATCGAATTAGATCAATTCCAATCAATTAAATCTCAGTCATGGGAATTAATGATTTTTGGAACTTAGCAATTTAATTAAAAACTTAAAAAGTGAAAAATTTGAAAATTTGAAAATCTAATAAGCTAATAGGAATCGTTTTTGTAATATTGATTCTATCAATAACAATTTTTTACTTAGATAAAACACCTTTAGACGAAAAAAATTATCTTCATATGGGAAATGATGATAACTCTTCGGGTAACAATACCGAAGTAAAATCAATTCTTCCCTCTGCTAAAATTACTATCGATATTCCAGAAATAACGATTGATGGGGACGCTTCGGGAATAGGAGCTCAAAACTGGACCTGGGCATTAAATCAAGCATGGTGTAGTGGGAGTGGCACGTACGCAGATCCATACATCATCGATGATCTATCAATAATTGATTCAGATAACCAAGGTGGATGTTTGCTAGTAAAAGATTCTAACGCTTATTTTATTATTACAAACTCTAAATTCGCTAATTCAACCATGAATGCTGGCTTGAAGTTTGAAAACATTACAAACGGGATTATTGATAACAACGAGTTTGAAAACAATAGCATAGGAGTTCACTTATCAAAATGGCATAGCGATCCACCTTCTACAAATTGTACAATTAAAAACAATGATTTCAATAACTGTGAAAACGCAATAAAAATATCGGATGAATCTAACAATAATACAGTTGAGATGAACACGATAACAAATTGCGATTATGGAATTTTCATATATAAGAGTAATAATATAACAATCTCAGCCAACTCTCTTACTTCGGGTGGAATTTATCTTGACTGCTCAAATAATTATCTTTACGATATCGAAATAGATTCGACGAACACTGTTAATGGACGAAATGTCTATTACTATAAAGATAAGATAGGTTTATTAGCATCCGATTTTTCTAACGCCGGTCAAATAATTTTGCTTAATTGTAGTTACGCTACAATTGATAACGAAAATCTAAATTTCGCTACACGAGGAATTACCCTTATTAATAGCGATAACAATTCTATCTCCAATATAGACGCCTCTTTCAATATTGAGGGAGGGATTTATTTGGAATATTCCAATAATAACACCTTTAGTGGAAACAACGCTAGTTATAATGGAGGCAATTCTATTTTTGCGAAACAAAGCGTTTTGCTTAAATTCGATAATAATGATGTGGATAATAACGATTTAAACGGGATTCAACTTCAATCGTGTGATAATTGTTGCCTCTCGTACAATTCTATTAAAAATAATGGAGGAGTAGGAATTCATTTCGATGGTGGAAGTTATCTTAATTTAACGCATAATGACATTATTTTAGGGGGTGTTTCAGTAGTAGGAGGGACAAAGGAACAATACGAGTCTAATGATATCGATACTACTAATACGGTGAACGGGAAGATTGTTTATTACTATAAAAAAGAAACAAATCTAAACAACAATGATTTCGTCAACGCTGGGCAGATTTATTTATTTTCGTGCAATCATTCGATACTATCAGGAATCAATATTACAAAAGTAGCGCTTGGATTTAAATTAGGATTTTGTGTAAATGTTTCGTTGATTAACTGCAATTCTTCTCTTGTCGAAACAGGATTTACTGTTGAAGGTCAAATTTGGGGGTCGTTTATCGGGAACACAGCAAGTAATAATACTAATACCGGATTTTCAATTGAGAACTTTTCTGGAAACACGTACAACATCTCAGTTGTAGAGAATACAGCGAATTTTAACGATGTCGGAATTTATGTTAAGAATTGTCATAGTAGTAATTTTACAAAGAATATCGTGATTGGAAACAACAGAGATGGAATCAACCTATGGTATTCAAATATCAATAATCTCTCTTTGAACGAAGTAAAAAATGATGATTATGGCATAAGACTTGATTATTCTCTTATGAATAATGTAACGAGAAATGATCTCAACGAAAATTCTAAATATGGGTTATATATTCGAAAAAGCGATCTTAATACTGTCAATTACAATCTTTTAAACTCTAACAAGGAATATGGAATTTATATTTCAGAGAGCACAGCAAATATTATAAATGACAATGATATGAAAAAATGTGGATTAGGTTTCTACGAGAAATATATGACTTCGGATATCTATAAAATGACGGGAAACATCATCGATCAATCTAATATGGTAAATTCAAAACCATTAGTATACTATGAACATAAAACTCACTTAAGTGTAGGAAGTTTCTCTGGAGCAGGTCAAATAGTATTAATTAATTGTAGCAATTTTGAAATAGGCAATGTTAATACTTCTCTCACCTCGACAGGAATCACAATTTATCACAGCGAAAATGGGACAATAAGCAGTTCTAACGCTACGAATAATCTCTTCCATGGAATTTACATTTACATAAGCTCAAATATAACTGTAGAACATAATACAGTGAATAATAATTCTTTATATGGGCTTTATCTTTATACTTATAGTTCCACTTACTATGGTGAGAAAAATAATGCATCTTGGAATACTGCTAATTACAACCTAAAAACAGGTATTTACATATATAGAGAATACGACTGCACGCTCTCACACAATACACTAAAAAGTAATAGAGATTATGGAATATATTTAAATCTTGGTAATACAAACCTCACTAATAACGAATTTTTTAATTGTGGTCTCGGATTATACGAGTCGGTAACACCAGATTCAATTGACGAGAACAAAATCGATACTTCAAATAAAGTTAACGGTAGAACTTTGTATTACTATGCCCATAAAACAGGTCTCGGAGCTGGTTCGTTTGCTGGAGCGGGTCAAATTGTTCTAATAAACTGCAGCTATATGACCATTAGGGATGTTAATGTTTCTCGATGTTCAAATGGATTAACCTTGTTGTATTGTGAAAATAATACAGTAACTAAGATAAACAGTACTTTTAATTCATTTAACGGGATATGGGTACACCATGGAATCAGAAACAACTTTACGTTGAATCAGTTGAAACAAAATAAAAACTATGGGATTATTCTTGACGAATACTCGGAATCTAATTCAATTTTTATGAATTATCTCCAAGGCAACCTATATAACGCAATTGATGATGGAAATGACAATTCTTGGGATAATAATTCAATTGGAAATTATTGGGGTGACTATAATGGCGTTGACGAAAATGACGACGGAATCGGAGATTCATTTTATAAAATTTTAGGTACTGCAGAAAGTATTGATAAATTCCCTATTTGGGATGACGGACCCGAACCTGCTGCGCCCTCACCCCCTCCTCCTGACGACGACAACGACGACGATGTAGCAACAACCGAAGAATCGCCGGGACTCTACGGGATACCCGGTTACGACTTGTCCTTTATAGTTTTGATGATATCCTCTACCTTTTTAATCGTCGGTCTTTACATCCGAAAAAAAATAGGTAAAATCTATTAATAATAAAATAGGTAATTTTTTTCTTTTCTTTATTTATCGTTCTTCTTAAATATCTTTCGGATACATATCAGACTAATCTAAGAAAGTTATTATATACTTAATATAAAAATTAAAATTTTCAACCCTATTATCTTTTAAATATAAGAGCAGAATTTTATAGCTTAATTTGCTTTAATTGAACTTGAGAATCGATGGTCCGACCTCCCACAGAAAAAAATATTTGTATTAGGTGTAAAGGAGCAAGAAACCTTTGTGGTAAAACTCAATGTCCCATTTTGCTCAAAAAGTCAGTGCTTAAATCTATTGTTCCTTTTGAAATTGGTAAATCAAAACGAGATGTGGATATATTTGGAGCGAGTCCGCCAGGCTTTTTCGTAGGAAGGTTTAATTATCCGAAGGTGGCAGTAGGACCTTTAATCCCCTTTACTGAGTTAAACACTCTTACGACAAAGTCTAATGCCCACATCCTTGATGCTCCCGAATTATGGTTTGGAAAAAGGATGGAGGATATTATAAAATACCGGAGCAGCTTAGCGCGTAGCAATTTTAAAGTAAACGTAAAAATTGGAGAAAATTCGTTAAAAAATACGCCATCCTTAAAGGATCAGAGACTTTTAGATGCTGCTCAAGAGCTCTCAATGGCTGCCCGTCCTGTTGACACAGAATCTCGGATCGGTAAGTTAAACTTCCGAATGATGTTAGACAATCACTCTCAACCAATTGGACCGTCAGGATATACTAATAAGATCCGCATAACAGAAAATGTGAAAGTCCATCCGAAAGTTGACTATTGCGTATCTGATACTGACCTTAAAGCAAGCGAAGCTGTTGCAGATTATCTCTATATGGACGGAAATGTTCCCGAATCTTCGATACAAAGAATATTTTCAGCGGGATTGCTAGGAGAAAAAGACAATCGTAAACTAGTTCCTACAAGATGGACTATTACGGCGGTCGATGACATTATATCGAAAAGACTTATTTCTGAAATAAAAAAGTTTCCCGAAATAAATGAATATCAAATGTTTGAAGCTACTTATTTAGATAATCATTTTAAAATCCTCTTATTTCCCGGTAAATTTCTATACGAGATGAATGAAGTGTGGGCACCCAATTCTTTGTGGAATGTGTCCTTAAATGGACAAACCAATCAATTAAAACCACAAATAATGACGGATTATGAATTTTATAGAGGGAGAAAAAATTATGCTAGTAACATTACGGGTGCTTATTACGCTGCCCGTAAATCAGTGTGCGATTATTTATACAATATTAAAAGGCAAGCAAGAGTTTTAATATTTAGAGAAGTGTCCTCCGGATATACTGTACCATTAGGTGTGTGGGTTATTAGGGAAACAGTAAAGCGCGCAATGAATTTCAGCAATCCTCTCATTCTAGACAATTTTGATGATTCATTAATTAAAATGGGTGATAATATGTTAGTTGATCTCAAATATTGGACGCATAGCAGTAAAATTATTAATTTTATAAAATCGCAGAGAACCCTGGATGCGTTTCTCTAATTTTTTAATCTAATACATATTGATTATCGACCCTTTTTTAGTTATGAAAACTTAATATTTAATAGATTAGATATTAATTAAAAGTATTTTAAAAAGATTAAAATATATAAACTTAAAAGAGCAAATTAAATCAATAAAATTTGAAAAAACAATAAGATTTACTTTAAATTTGATAATGACTGAAGACAATTTTAAATACAAAAACACCTACACAGGCATTTTTGGATTAAATTATTTTACCCAAGGGATTAACACTAGTATTTTCACAATGGTAATTCCTATCTATCTTTTGACTACTTATGGTGTAATAGAATCTGCGGCATTAGCATTCATGTTATCAATAGTGATGATTCCTGCGACTATAAAAATAATTTATGGGATCTTAACAGACAAAGTGGGTTCCAAAAAGTTCGGAAGAAGAAAACCTTGGATTATTTTCCCAGCAAGTTTTGGAGGTATCGTCTGGTTAATTGTATCTTTCATAACACAAACGAGCTTTTCCATGGCTGTAAGTTTATTTACTATTGCGGGCATTATTGTTTTTTTTGGTATGTTTACAGCGGATACTGCTCTAGATGGATTTATTCTAGATATATGCCCTAAAGAAAAATTAGGAAGCACTCAAGGATTTTGTTGGGGTTTAAGAGCTATAGGTATAATTATTGGAGGGCCTGTTATCTTACTCTTTCTGATCTTTCTTCCTTTACAGATCATTTTGATTGGTCTAGGGATATCAATGATATTATTTTCGCTTATGACGTTATTAATACAACACATAGATATCGATAAGGAAATTAATGTAGTTCAGAATTTAAAAGCGATTTTTAAAAAAGGAGAGAATTGGAAAGTTTTTGCATACTCATTTTTTATGCAAATAGTTGGTGGAGTTGTTTACACATTTCTGTCGTTATACATTCTAATTAGAGCAGATTATATTAATCCCAGTGGAGCAACGCTCTCTTCATTAGATAGCATAAGTCTTTACGAGCCCCAAGCATTAATCACGCTGATTATTAGCATTGGTATTATTGTAGGTGCTCTATTGGGAGGATTCGTTGCTGATAAGGTCTCAAGGAGAGCTGCTGTGTTCTCTTCAATGGCACTGAACACTGTCTCATTGGTATTGTTACTAATACCATTTCCTATAATCATTTTAATTGTTATCTCATTTTTCATAGGTATTGCTAGCGGGTGGATATTTTCCTCTTATTCAGCAGTAGTGGCGGAATATGCTCAAAAATATCCGGATATGACAAGTACTTATTTTTCGATAAGTATTTCGTTTATTAACTTTGGAACGCTACTAGGCTTAACTATTACGGGAATAATGTTTAATATAATCTCAAATGTAACCAACGATGTCTTGCTGATCTATGGTACAATTTTCATATTTATGGCGATTTTAGAAAGTATTGCATTGATACCCTTTTTAGCGATGGATAGAAATCAGTACGAATATAAACTTTCAGAACATTCAGAAGCGTTTGTAAAGCCCCCATAAAAACCTTTAAAATGCGAGCTTTTTATATTTTTTCCAAATTAAAATATGTATTCTTTTATTTTTCTTACGGTATTATTAATAAATTAACACTTTATGCAAATTAATATTCAAAATGAATAAAGTAGATATAAAAGGACATTTCATAAAAATGAGGTAAAAAAATTTGATTATTGACATACATATACATCCATTTTGTAAAGAAATAACTTGGCCCGATTTAGATAAAGTTGCTGACGTTATGTGGGGTCAAGGTACTATAAAGCGTAAAAGAATGCGCCCTTTTTTGGATGCTGTTGCGAATAAAACTTCAATTAAAGACTATATATCCCTAATGGATAAGTTCTCGATTGATAAATCGGTGATAGTGTCATTCAATATTACCACAGCCTACGGGATATGTATCGCTACGAATGATGATGTCGCAAATTTGGAAGCACAATATCCTGATAGACTAATAGGATTTGGTTGTGTGGATGTTCCAGCACCAGAAGCTATGGATCAGCTTGATTACGCCATCAATTCTTTAGGTTTAAAGGGTATAAAACTTGTTCCGCCAGTACAAAAGTTTGATATTTCAGACAAGAAATACGATCCATTGTGGAAAAAAATGGAAGATTCTAATATAATACTCTGGACGCATGGAGGACATCAAGTTTCGACGAGAGGTTCAGTAGCTAAATTCGGCCATCCACTGCTTGTCGATGAGCTTGCTATGCGCCATCCTGATTTGATCACTATTATTGGTCACATGGGAACACCTTGGTTCTGGGATACCTATTCCGTTGTACTTAGACATTCTAATGTCTATGTTGATGTTTCAGCTCATTCAGAACTTTATAATTATTTTCCTTGGGACGCATATACAAAATACAACATTGAACATAAAGTAATATTCGGTTCAGACTATCCTTTGTGTCACTGGAATCAAATTATTCCTGCTGTTGAGGATCTTCCTATTTCAAATAGCTTTAGAAAAAAGATTTTTAAAAGAAATGCAGAAAAAGTGTTACAAATAAAATAAAAGGAAATTTATTTTTAGCAGTTTTTTTGTAATTGTAATCTTAAAGAAAACTTGGAAGATCAAACAATTAAAGGTTCAATTTCCTTTAGTTTTTTAAATTTTTTAACTTTTGGATTATTGATTAGATAACCCTTAATCATTACTTTTTCTACTTGACCTAATTGGTTAATATCATCTAATGGATTGTCTGAAACGAGAATTAGATCGGCAAACTTTCCCTCCTCAATGCTCCCTGTGATTAGACCAATACCAATGATTTCAGCGTTGTTTTTTGTAGCATAATAAATTGCTTCTTTAGCTGACATCCCGGTATATTTCATTAAATATTTTAATTCTTTCCAAAAGTCGTAGTGAGTGACATATGGTACAGAGGCATCGGTCCCTACTCCAAATTTTAATCCTTCCTTATATGCTCGTTGTAATGCTTTGATCATTCCAACTTCAATTATTTTTGCGTTTTCGAATTTCTCTTTAGTAATTTTTGTATCTTTATACGATAAGGTCGCAAGCCCCATTCCCGCTGAAATTGTGGGCACAATTGCCGTAAACCCCCGCAAAGTTCTTGGATTATTTTTAAAAAGTGGAATTAAATCATCGGTAATTTCGGCACCATGTTCAATTGTGTCGACACCACCTTTTAGGGCCTCTTTCATTCCCTCCGTACTTTCGCAATGAGTAGCAATGAGTAAATTACCTCGATGGGCTTCGAAACATGCAATATTTATTTCCTCGACCGTCATCTGGGGTCTACCTGCCTCCCCAATCATTCGAGCGTCCATAACTCCTCCGGTGCTCAGAATTTTTATGTGATCAACCTCGTTTCTGATATTTTTTCTTACTGCTTTTCGAATCTCTCCTTTTGAGTCAACAGCATATCCACTATATTCACCGTGACCTCCTGTAGGACAAATACCCATTCCAGCGCATAAGATTCGGGGGCCAAGGATCTCACCATTTTGGATTTTTTTGCGTAGCTTAATATCGAAATATAATGGTTCCCCCATTGATCTTAAAGTAGTCACTCCAGAATATAGAGCTGTTAATGCATGTTTTCTCATTGCTCTATTCATATAGAATTTACCAATAGGAGTTTCGAGTAATTTTATAAGTTTTTTTAATTTCTCTGTATCAATTTCCATTAATTTTGTTGGCTTTCCACTTCCAAAGATATGGCAATGAGCGTTAATCAACCCTGGAAGGACATACATGCTCTTAAGATCGATTATTTTATAATTCTTTGGAATACTAACATCCTTCTTAGCTCCCACTGCTTCAATTAATCCAGAAACCTCGTTTTCGTTTACCTCATTTTTAACCAAAATTACACCATCGTGTATTAACTCACTGTTCAAATCACCGTCAAAGATATGGCAGTTAATTAAAGCTAAGTTCTTTTTTGGTTTTTTCTTTTTCAAGCGTCTGATTTTTGAAATTATTTTTAAAGTAATAATTAAGTCAAGAATAATACCAAAGATTGATACAATCCAAAACCAAGTATAGGTAATCCAACTGGCTTCAACATGAGCTAAATTTAAAGTAGTTTCGTAAACATTTAAATTTAAAAAACCAAATAAGTCCAATATACCTAAGATAATACCAATGATAGGAATTACCCAAGGATATATAGCAATAAATCCAATTATTATAAATGCTAGGGTTCCCAAAACTCCCTCTAACGACGCGTAAGTAATCCATGCTAAGATAGAAATCAGAAGCGTCGCAAAAAACAAACATAATAAAAAGTTAGAATTTTTCTTCGCATCAGTCATATAATCTTGCTATCGATGTAGATCTTATTATAATTTTTGATGTTGATATTCGGCACTTTAAAAGAAAGAGAAGAAAAGATTTTATTTATTCATTTTTAGCAAACGGTAAATCTTGAGACTTTCTGAGTTTAATGATATTCGACCGTCACAGAGGGGTATTCTTTTTTTACCATTTCCTTTTTATCCCAAAGATCTTCGGCTTTTTCAGCCCATTCTGGAAAGTCTTTAGGATTTGCGGGAAAATTCTCGTAATGTTCTCTAATCTCGTCAGCTAAGCTGTTGGCTTTAATCAGTTTTTTCACATGCTTCCAGGACAATTTTCGCTTCACAACTCCTCCTAACAAACCTAAAGCCATTTTAACCATTTGACCAAAAGACATCTCAGATTCGTATTCCTTATTTGGTTCAGGTAATTCACCGTCCTTGCTCCGATAAATTAAACCTTTTTTAATTAGATATGTCCATTCCTCCTCAGTAAAGTGTAATATCCCAGACAATTGCATGTATAATCCCGCGAATTTCGCTCCCTGTTCTCTAAAATATTGAACATTGATATCCCATAATTTCTCTCGCGTGATATATCCTTCCTTTTGAAATGCTTTATCAATCACTTCAGCGGCGATTAAACATAGCATCCAGGTTGCTGTAACTCCGTGTCCAGAGAACGGATATGTAATAACGCTTGCGTCTCCAATGCAGAGGAAGCCATCACCCACTATTGAATAAGGTGGTCTTCTATAAGGAGTAAATCCTTTCTCGGATTTTACAATTTTATACGGAGGTAAATTGGCTCTTTCTAGAAAGTTGTTCCTTACTTTTTCTACATTCTCGTACGATCCGGGTTGTCCTATGCCGATTATTACGCTGTCATCGAGATGTGAAGGACCTAGCCACGCCAGATAATATATGAAACCGTTAAGATGATCAGGATGGGGTTCTTCTGGTTTTAACCACTGGATATATTGTAATAAAACATACATCACATCGTTCGGTCCTAATTTAAACGTCTCAACTCCGTAAGATTCGGGAAGATTTGTTCGAATTACTCCCTTAGTTCCTGATGCGTCAACTACTAATCGAGAGTGGATTTCAATCTTATTTCCTTCTTTTTCCGCAATAATTCCTTTAATTTTTCTTTCTTCGAAAACTAAATCGAGGAATTTCGTCTCAAAGTAGAAGTTAACTCCGTCCGATTCCGCAATTTTGTAAAATCTTTGGAGAAATGGGGTAAGTC
>WJKD01000250.1 GCA_014729315.1 Promethearchaeota archaeon
ACTCTATCTAGGTAATAATCAATTTACTAGTTTGCCTGAATCCACAAGTTCTTTAGTTTCTCTTAAACGACTGAATATCCGTAAAAATAAATTGGAAACCCTTTTTACTTCAATAGGTTCGTTAAAGTCCCTGAAAACATTATTTCTTAAAGGGAACAATATTGAAAAGCTCCCTTCTTCAATAGGATCATTAGAAAATCTAAAATATTTAGGTTTAATGGAAAATCAATTAAGTTCTCTTCCTGAATCTATTGGTTCATTAAATAATTTGGATACGCTTATTTTATCTTCGAACAGTTTAAAAACTTTACCTGAATCTATTGGAAATCTTGAAAACCTTACAAGATTAGATCTTAGAGGGAATTCATTAAATAAATTACCTGAATCTATAGGATTGCTAAAAAATTTGAAAGTTTTACAAATTGGAGATAATCAATTAACCTCACTTCCACGATCCATCGGAAATCTTAATAATCTAATAAAACTTGAATCTCCATGCAATCTAATTGATACAATACCTGAATCTATTGAAAATTTAACCTTATTAAAAGAAATGGATTTATACGATAACCGCTTAAAGAAAATACCAAAAGAAATCGGTTCTCTTTCAAATCTAGAAATATTAGATCTAAGCAAAAATAGGCTAGAAACACTTCCAGAAAGTATAGGGAAATTATTTTCATTAAAAGCATGCGATCTTTCTAATAACAAGATTACTTACTTGCCAGATTCTCTCGGCAATTTAATTTCTTTAAAAAATCTTATACTTGGATTTAATAAAATAACATCCATTCCAAAATCTATTGGAAATTTAAGTAATTTAGAAATATTAGATCTTGGGAAGAACAATATTGAATCAGTCCCTAAAGAAATTGGAAATTTAAAATCAGTTAAACATCTCTATTTATATTACAACGAACTTAAATCCATTCCAGAAACTCTTGGAGAATTGAAATCATTAAGATATTTATATTTAGGTAATAATAAATTGAATAAATTACCTAAATCGATAAATTCTCTTCAATCTTTAAAATACTTGTTTCTAAGAAGCAACCGTCTGACCGATATTGTATCGTTAGAGGAGCTTCCAAAATTGAAATATTTAAATTTAGAAAAAAATAATTTTGATTCTTTTCCCGATTTTTTAACTTCCTTGAAAGAACATGGAGTCAAAGTATTTAAATAAATATACGATAATAGATTATCTTAGATAGATAATAGAAATAATTGGTGATGAGTTACGAAAGGATTTGTCGGAAAATTGCTTAAGGTTGATTTGACGAAAAAAGAAATAACCGAAGAAACTCTTGACGAAAATATCGCGAAGCTTTATCTGGGAGGAACAGGTTATGCCTGCAGGTATCTTTATGATCGTATTGACGAAGATACTGATCCATTATCAGCTGATAATATTTTAATGTTCATGAACGGTCCCTTTTGCGGATCGGCAATCCCAAATACGGGTAAATTTGTTATCTGTGCTAAATCTCCTTACACAGATATCTGGGGCGAAGCAAATTGTGGTGGATTCTTCGGTCCAGAACTTAAAAAAGCGGGATTCGATGGAATAATTATTACTGGTGCGTCAAAAGAACCTGTTTATCTAGAAATTACTGAAAATAATGCAGAATTAAAGGATGCCTCAGAATTGTGGGGGAAAGGAACTTTAGAGACTGATGAGATTCTGAAAGAAAAATCAGGGGATAAATTCACGCGGGTAGCGTGCATTGGACAGGCGGGTGAAAATTTAGTAAAATATGCAATAATCGCTTCTGAAGAAAAAGCCGCCGGAAGAACAGGGATGGGCGCAGTAATGGGTTCGAAAAAACTAAAAGCAATAACGGTTAGAGCCCAAAAAAGAAAGTTTGAAGCCGCTGAAGAAGAAGGTTTAAAAGAACTTATCAACGAGACGAGAGAATCGATTATGTCTTCCTTTGCTTCACAGATGTTAAATAGTCTTGGAACATCGGGGGGCGTTGATATGTATAATATTCAAGGAGAATTACCGATAAAATATTGGACTAAAGGGCAATGGATGGAATCTTATAACATCTCCGGTTCGACCGCTTCGGAGAAAATTTTTACGAGAAATTATCCTTGCTTCTCGTGTCCGATCGCATGTGCTAAGAAAACGAATATTCAAGAGGGAAAGTATAAGACTGAAGGTGAAATCGAAGCTCCAGAATACGAAACGGTAGTTGGTTTTGGTTCTTTAATATTAAATGATGACCTCGAATCTATTGTAAGAGCAAATTATCTTTGTAATGATTATGGAATCGATACGATCAGCGCGGGGAGCACAATTGCGTTCGTTTATTATTTATACAATAATGGAAAAATATCCTCAGAAGATATCGAAGGTTTAGAGCCTGAGTGGGGTAAAATAGAACCTGCCTTGAAATTAATTGAGAAAATTGTGTTTAGAGATGGTATAGGCGATGTTTTAGCTGAAGGGTCAAATGCAACGGGAAAGAAATTTGGAATCCCGAAGGACGAAATTGCCACCGTATATGGGATGGAAGTCCCATACCACGATTTAAGGTCTAATTTCGGGATGGCGGTAGCTTACGCTTTAGGAACGCCTCGCGGTCCTTGTCACTGCTCGTGCGATATGTTTAATATATTAATTGGGATTCCTCTAGAAGAATTTGGAATTGGAATGATTGATAAATACAACGACGGTGAAGAGATGGCGATTGCGAGTGCAAGAGCCCAAGATTTAAGATCTCTGTTCGGGTCCCTAATCATGTGCGAGTTCGCTAATCCTCCCCCTTCTATAATTGCCGCTCTTGTGAAAAAAGTAACCGGTTTCGATTGCGACTTGGATAAGTTAAGATTAATGGCAGAACGAATCTACATGATAAAACGATTGTTTAATCTTAAAATGGGATTAACAGCAGACGACGATAAATTACCTAAATTGCTTTTGGAGCCTCTTGAAGAAAGCGAATCTGCAGGAAAAACCCCTAATTTTCAAAAGCTTAAAGAAGCATATTATCACTATCGAACTTTCGATCTAAAGTCGGGATATCCATCTCAAGAAAAGCTTCAAGATTTAGGATTAGATAACCTATAATCTATTTTTTTATTATCATTTTTTCTTTTAAAGAGAATAAGATTTATTTCCATATGTTCTATTAGTAAATATATAAATCTTATCTTTTCCTTCTTCTTTTGTCTCATTCAGCACTTCAAGTTTAATCTTAACGGGGCTCTCTCTCGTGCCTCGAGGTGTTTTTTTAACAAGTTTATTATTGTAATAAATTTTATTCGCTTTCTGATGAATATAGGTATCGGTTTTTTTCCCCATTATAATTATGTCGTCGTTTTTTGTTAAGTATCCGTTATTCAAAACGATTTTTACTGCTTTTTCTTCCGATAAATATTTAGAAATTTTTCCGACTCGAATGTATCTATAATGTGATAAATTATAAGGATAATTATGTTGGTGATCTTCTTCTGTCATCCTTTTAAAATAAAATCCCGGCGTAAATCCACGATTGTATACTCTTTTTAATTCGGTAACCCATCTTCCTACTCTCTTTTTCGAAAAAGTACCGTCATAATAGGCCTCTATTGCTTGTCTATAGATTTTTGCAACAATTTCTATGTAATGGGGATGTCTCATCCGTCCTTCGATCTTGAAAGAATCGATGTTAGCTTCGATTAAATCGGGAATATAAGCAATTGTACATAAATCTCTCGAGTTCATAAATCTCACACCGTCGTAAATATATTCGTTCCCCGATTTATCATTTACCCACCATCTTCTTCGGCAAGGTTGAATACATTGTCCCCTATTCGCTGATTTTTCTTCAGTCCCACAGATATCTTGCGAAAAGTAGCATCTTCCACTTACAGAGGTACACATAGCTCCGTGGATGAACACTTCTATCTCGGTCTTCGTTAAATTTCTTTTTATTTCCTTAATCTTTTCTAAAGATAATTCTCGAGCCAAGATAATCCTTTCAGCACCTATGTCTTCGAAAAATTTCGCAGCGAGAGAATTAGAAATATTACATTGGGTTGACATGTGGAATGGAATACTTATTTCTTTAGCAACTTGTACCGCCGCTAGATCATGAACGATAACCGCATTGATGCCTTCTTCTTTAGCTTTCTTTATCGTATTTCTTAATACAGGAATTTCGTTATCGTAGAGTAATATATTGGTAGTAAGGTAAGTTTTAAGTCCCTTTCGTTTGCAAAATGCCATTACTTTTGGTAAAGATTTCAAAGAAACATTTTCTGAACGCATCCTCATATTAAACTGTTCTAAACCAAAATAAAAAGAGTCCGCATAGTCTGCAGCAGCTTTAATAGACTTAAAATTTTTAGCTGGTGCTAATAATTCAACTTTTTTCATTGCAAAAAATCTCCCTTATTATGAGGAAAATTTATACTGATTTATTTGGTTTCTTTAAAGAAAAGACTTATTATAATAATTCTTATGAAAAATTTTTAATATAATAAAAAATCTTTACATTTAAATATCAACGAATTAGGAAACAGTAAATTAACTTTTTATCAATTGCGATAAACAGATGATAAATATTGACAATGAAGGGCGCTTATTTGTTAAGCGTAGCAGATTTTTGGAATTTTCTTTAATTTTTCTCGGGTTAGGAATCCGATTTTTGATGTTATTATATTTTTACATTACCGATATTTATATCGGTATTAGTTGGTTAGATGTGGGTCAAAACTACAAGGAGATTAGAACTTTTTTTA
>WJKD01000251.1 GCA_014729315.1 Promethearchaeota archaeon
CCAATTTATTCGCTTAAAAAAGCTTAAACTTGGAGGCCACACGTTAGGCGACGGGGATTAAACCCCAACACTGCGCTTCGTGGATCTCACTTGTTAAAGAGTACCATATTTGGTACTCTTTTATTATACGAACACGGCATATACGGCTACGGTTTGCTCCGCAAACCTCCGCCCATATTGCACGGGTGTAGCCTGTCGGCTATTATACACCCGTGCAACATCGTATATGCCGGAACGTTAGCTGAAATCTATTTTTAGTTTTCATCTTACTAACGTAAGATGAATAGGGAAAAGAAAAATTTTTATAACTTATATTCTCATGACAGATATTGGCATCAAGCTACATCCAGTCAAAAAGCTTCAACTTTGGCAGGCCATCAAAAAAGCGGTATTCGCCAAAATGGACAATGACCATATTTCTCCCGAACGAGCAGATGAGATACTCGGCAACCTAAAGCCAAAAATTGTTGAGATTATTTCTCCCGAACAAGCCAAAGAGTTCTATCTCGCCTTGCCTCAAATGTATGCGGAACTTACACCCGTAACAAACAAATTTGAAATTCAAGAAGAAGAAGCATTGGATAAAGTCCTCACCTTATTATTAGACGAGATCATGGATAAGCAAGACTTTGATCTTGCCAGCGAAATTATGGAAAAAATCCAAAATTCTGACGACCAAAAAAAGCTGATTGATGAGCTTCAAAACAAGTTCCCCGCTGAATTTCAAATTTGTCTAAAGCGTTTTTCGCAGAAGTTCGCTTGAAATCCGAACTGAGAAATGCTATAATTACACGATAAGTCAAAAATAACTTATCGTATTTTTACATTTAACAAAAACAAACATGCCAGATCCATTACCACAAGCCCCACAGGAGCAGGGCGAAAAACCAAAACAAGCTCCTGCTCAAACGCCTGAGGAGACAAGGCGAGAAGAACAAAAAACGGAAGTTCGGGAGAAATATAGCGATGACAATTTGGAAATGGTAAGCGAAAAGAAAGGGCGAGAAGTTTTAGCCGATCCCGCAAAACTCAAACAATTTTTGGCTGACTTCGAGAAATCAAGAATGGAACGTGGGCCAAAGGGTATGATGATGAAACCAGAACATATTGTTAAACAAATGCTTGAGACCGTAAAGAGCGATACCGCTTTTTTGAAAAAAGTCATTGCAGCCAATCTTCACAATGATTTTGGTCCATTGGGAGACGGCTTTGTTGCTGCCAATGCAATTAAAATGGTAGAAGCTGATGATTCGTATTTCCAAGGCATTGTTGAACAAGTACCGATTAGTGAAGATTGGCACATACATGCTTATGCGATCGGAAGAATAAAAAGTGAACAATATCTACAAAGTTATGTTAATGGTCTAGATAAAGACGCCTTGGAGTCCTTGGTAATGAACAGTGGTACTTTTGGAGCGGCAGCAACAAGCCTAGCTCAGAAACGACTAGAAGGAATGGGAGGTAAATAAAGAATAAAAATTTTTCTTTTCCCCATTAGCTCGCTCCGCTCGCTAAAACTAAAAATAGACATCAGCTAACACGCACTATACGGCTCGGCTTTTCTCTGAAAAGCCTCGCTCAAATTGGCTGGCAGTAAAACCCTTCGGGTTATATTATACTGCCAGCCAACTTCGTATAGTGCGGAACGTTGTACGAAACTGAATTTGAAAAAATTATGTCAAAAATTGGAGCGCCTAATTTGCCTTAAACCCAAATTTTAATTAAACTCAATTTATTAATATATAAAATTTATATTCTTTAATTCAAAATTATGAAAAAAATGACTATTGCAATACTAGTTCTAATGGGGATGACAGCTTCTATCGCATTTGCTTCCTTTGCTAGTGACAAATTTTCAGACATTTTTGAAGGAGACTGGTACGAAGAAGCAATTGACTATCTATCATGGCGAGGTCTTGTTTCCGGCTATCAAGACGGAACATTCAAACCCGTTAACACAGTGAATAGAGCAGAAAATGCTCAAATGATTAAAAACACCCTAGAATATCTTGAAGTCGCTTCACGTCCTAGGGAAATTGTAGAAGCATATGTAGAAGCTACGCTAACAACACCCTCTAATTATGAATCAGCTAAACAATACCTAGGATCTGACATTTTAGTAGATTTTGAAAATGATTCCGGATTTGTACCTAAAAGTTACGGAATCCAAGATATTCCTAATTATACTATCGTTAAGTACCCTATTATGACAGTTGAAAATCCAAATCTGCCTGTAGTCGAAGTAATAGGAGTATACGACAGCAGTGAAAAAACTTGGAAATTTGATCTATCAAGAGAAGGAGGCAAATGGAAAATTATGAACTATCAATAATCTGATAAACGGCAAATTCAGCGCTCCAATTTTATAACAACAGGGGCAAATTCAGCATCGTACAACAGAGACTATGAGGTTCATTCCTTCGCTACGCTCAGTCATTCTCCCACATTTGCCAGTGGTACGCTTTCAGCGTATTTTACCACTGGCAAACGTCGCATAGTCTCGGACGTTAGCTGAAATATTCCTTTATTTTTTAACCACAATTACCATGAAACAGCTGAATGAAAAAGATTTCGAACAGGCTCTAAGCAAAACATTAGTAACAGGAACATATATTTTGGACAAAAACTATGTTCTTGATTACTCATTCAAAAAATTACATTTTCAAAATCTCAAAATAATAAATGGAAGTTTTACATGCAGTCTTTTTCAAAATTGCAAATTTACAAACGTAATTTTTAAATCCATATATTTAGATGAATGTGATTTTCAAAACTGTCATTTTGAAAATGTAATTTTCAAAAATTGTACAACTGAAAACATCCAATTCGCTAATTGTACAAATACACCAAAAATTGTGTAGAACTTCACCGTAAGAGCTTGCGCGAAATCAAGAGTTTACGGTGGGGAATGTCTACATCTCAACAACAATGAGGTTCCTATGGCCTTGCTCCGCGAAAAACGACCAGATGGAACATACCTCGTCTGGCACGATGGTGACAACATGCACCTGAACCACTGGCATGTGGCCCCGGATGGCACGTTGCTGGCGGTAAAGGAAGGAGGTGACCACAAGTACAAGCGTAGCGACGTTCGAAAGAGCATCACCGCCGTGACCGGCTTCAGTTGGAGTCACGGCTGGAAGAGTCTCGGACACGGGGCAGAAACCAACGACTCGAGCTGGTAAACATTCGCAACTACTGATGTAAGACATTCCCCCACCCCACACAAGAGGGCTTTCTGTAAAAAGAAAGCCCTCATTCCCTAAAAAAAATAAAGGATACATCAGCCAACAGCGGCTAAGCGGCTCGGTTTTTCTTTTCGGCTGGCCTAAAGGCACAGCCAGAAAAACCTCACACAAATTTGACGGGTGTATGCCTTCGGCTTATTTTACACCCGTCAAACATCGCCTAGTCTCGGACGTTGTACGCCATAATTCAAAACTATTTAATGTTAATGATAAAAAATTTGGGTCTATTTTTATTCATGCTATAATTACTCAGCTATGGCAACAAAGAAAATCATAAATCCAAGAAATAATAAAGCCTATGCCATCCGGCAAAAAACCACAAAGCATGGCAAAAAAGGGCAAATAAAAGGTCTTTATAAAATTAAAAAGGAGGCCGCCTCTTATGTAACAAGAAATTTCGGTGATGTAATTCGAAAGTTATCTAATCAATAATGATATATCCTAAACTTAAAGACTACATTGAGTTCATTTTCGACGACATCAGAAGGTTAGTTTATGATGACATACAAAAACCAATATACGAAAAAGATAAAAACGGACTAAAACAATTAAAGAGCTTATTGCAACGCATTCAAACACATTATTATCCCAATTATTACAAAAAAGCGGCCTACCTTTTTGTAGCACTTAGCACAAGCCACTATTTTGAAAACGGAAATAAAAGAATTGCTCTTTTTAGCTACATATATTTTCATCAAATAAACAATTACAGATTTCGGAATCTCCAACAAAAACAATATAAAAAATGGTTCAAAAAACATTTCCCAAACTATAAACTAAGTAATGAACAATTCAGAAGTAATGCCGGATGGGCATTATATAATTTTAATAGAGCCATTAATATAAAAGTTGATTCACATAATCAAGGCCATAGTTACAATTTTGACAAGCTAAAAGAAATTACAGAAAGTTTTATTCAATTTATATCAAGGAAAAAATAAACCCAATTTTTTAGATAAAAAAGTTTTGAATTACAGCGTACAACAGGAGTATATACGGTTCACTCATTTCAGGCATTTCAAAAATCAACGTTTCTTGTATAAAAATTTCATATAAAAAACAAAAATCGAAATTCAGCCGCTCTCCCAAGATGACTGGTGGTAAAGTGATTGTACCACCAGTCATCTTCGCATATACTCCAGACGTTGTACGAAATATACTTTTCCTTTTACGGGCAAAGACCTTTACTTTTCAATAATAGGCAAAAAGGAGTTTTCTCAGAAAACACTTTTTAAAAAAAATTAAATACGAATCCAATTAAAATAATACCAATTGTGACAACTCCAAAGAACCAGGAAAGTAACTGCCATTTAAGAACTTTTTTCAAAATTAAAGCTTCCGGAAGTGATAAACCAACTACCGCCATCATAAAAGCCAGAGCAGTACCAAATGGCACTCCCTTTGCAATCAGCGCCTGAATTATAGGAATAACTCCGGTTGCGTTTGAATACATTGGCACAGCCAGAATCACCGCAAGAGGCACACCAAACAGTCCCGCACTCTCAAGGTATTTCTCAAAAAACCCCTGCGGCACAAAACCATGTATAAGCGCACCAATCGCTATTCCCATAACGATATATACAGCAACCTTTTTTGTAATATCAAAGGCTTCCTTGGAAACCAAAACAGCAATCTTTTTCCAAGATAAGCTCTTTTTATTTTGTTCGTCATTTTTTGCCGATTTTATTTTCCAAACAAAATCCTCAACATATTTTTCCAGCTTCATTTTACCCAAAATAAAGCCTCCAATCATCCCTATCAGGATACCCGAAAGAACATAAAGACCAGTTACTTTCCATCCAAAAATACCAATAAACACAGCCAAAGCGACCTCATTGACCAATGGTGACGTGATCAGGAATGCAAAAGTAACTCCAAGTGGAATACGCGCTTGCAAAAATCCAATAAAAAGCGGAATGGATGAACAAGTGCAAAACGGAGTTATACTGCCAAAAACCGTAGCCAAGAAATAATCAAGACCGTAAAACCTATGTCTGGTCAGGAAATCCCGGAGTTTTTCTATTGGAAGGTAATAACGCATCAGGCTCATGATGTGAGTAATGACAAGCATAAGGGCGAAAATCTTGAGAGTATCGTAAATAAAAAACTCCAATGCCTCTCCAGCATGCGATCCCTGTAACAAACCAAAAACACCGTAAGTCAGCCATTTTGCAAAAAACTCAAAAGGATAGAAAACATCAAAATTCATAGAGTTTTAAAATTAACATTTGCCTCCACAGGAACAACCCCCTGAATCGTTCTTATTCTCAGGCGAGCATTTTTCCAATATCATTTTTTCTATTTCATCATTATCTGGCACCTTACCCGCAGCCATGACCTTTCCATCGATCGCAAAAACAGGACTGCTCATGGCTCCCAATTTCACGATTTCCGAAATGTCCGTAGAATACTCCACATCAGTATTCATACCAAGCTTGGCAACAACATCCTGCACGTTTTTATATAGGGTTTTGCAAGTGGGGCAACCTGAACCCAAAACTTTAATTTTCATATGTTTGAAAATAAAAAGCTATTTAATAATGTTGTGTATTTATTTATAGCCTCTTTATCCGATGAATAAAGCATCTTTCTGGCTTCTTCTTTATCACACTTTGAATCAATCAACCCGAAATCTTTAAGGACTTTTAGATGATGCGATGTGAGATTTTGCGACATATTCAGTTCTTTCCAAATATCGCAAACACACCGCTCGTTTTCTCTCAGGAAACATAAAATTTTAAGACGATTCTGCTCACTTATAATTTTGATAAATTCTATTACTTTCTCAAAATCAGCCTTCGAATTTGAGCCATTTTTACAACAAGCAGCACCTTGCATAATACAATTTTTAATTACATCAATACTAATTGATATATTATTCTTCTACAAATTATTGTCAAGTTTAAGGAAGAATATTGAGTTTTGGCTCGCAAAATTCACCCCTTATTTTCCCCTCTTTTTGCTCGCCAAAACAAATCCAATTGGCAAGTCCATCACTAAATCACATTACATAACGTGGAAAAGTAACTTCGTACAACAATGACTATGCGATTCATTCCTTCGCTCCGCTCAGCCATTCTCCCACATTTTGCGATGGTGGCGCTTTCGCGCTATTATACCACCGCAAAACGTCACATAGTCATGAACGTTGTATTCAATCGGCTTCGGACAGTAAACCTTATAAATAATAATTAATTTATATTATGAAAGGAGGTGAAAAAATGGGTTTTATCAATTGGGCAAACTCTATAGTAAAAAAATTTACTATAATTGATGTATTTTTAATAGAACTTAGTTCTCTTGCTTTTGGGGTGCTGCTCGTTGCATTAGTTCCATCACTCATGAAAATTAATATTTGGTGGATTGTCGCAGCTGTTATCTTATTAGCAATAAAACCATTATATACTGCGTTGAAAAAATAGGTCCCTCAGCCGACTTTTCGGAATTTTTTACTTTGCAAAAAACCACTTGCAGGCTATCCCTTGTCCTCACTATCGCTCGGAGAATATAACAGCGATTAAGAGGTAAAATTTCTTACAGAAATATTCCCCAAATTCCTCACTGCGTTCGGAACTTCTGCTTAATCGCAAACATTAGCTGAAATAATTAAATTCTTTTCGGCTGTCAAAGCCTTCTGTGCTTATGTACCATTCCCCCCAAGGGATTGAGGATGCAAAAAAAGTAGGAATAGACCTTCAGCTTGCAGGCCATACGCATAATGGTCAGATATTTCCATTCAATTTCTTTGTTAGGATATTTTTTAAGCACATTAAGGGACTTTATGATCTTGAGGATATGTTTCTCTATGTTTCTCCTGGTACGGGCACATGGGGCCCATACATGAGGCTTGGTTTAAAAAATGAAATAACATTTTTAAAACTGATTACAAAATAAAATACAAGCATTTTTATTCAGAATATGTACCGAAATTATTATTAAAATATCTCGATAAATATCCTTGGAAATCCTTTTTAGATGTAGGTTGTGGTGATGGTTCTTTGTTATACGCTTTACCAGACTTTGGAAAGGTTACCGGCAATCTTGACAGTATAACACCTATGGAATTGTATGAAGAACGCATAAAAAGAGAAGACGCAGAAACAGGATATCCTGAAAAAGTATTAGCACTACTATACGCTTGGCTGACGCCAAATGCTCGCCCAAATTGCCTCCTCAACCAGTGTGGTGTAAAATTCTACCACACTTGTCTCGTCGGCAACTTCGGCTATGCAAGACCGTTAGTTGCAATAATTTTGAGAGGCTAATAAGTAGATAAGGAACAATTTTTAAAGTAAAACTTTGTAGCTGAAAAGAATTATGTAAAAAAAATAGGGCAGGCCGGGATAAAACATTCTTTAAATAAACCGTTTTCTGATAACAATTGTGGCGCTCTGTTATCTGAAATAGGCGCTATTATTTCATTGTTGCCTTCAAAGAATTTAAAAATTCTAGATGTAGGTTGTGGAAGTGGGTGGACAAGCGCATTTTTTGCAAAAAAAGGTCACAATGTTTTAGGAATTGATATTTCTAAAGATTTTATCAAACTCGCAAATATTAACAAAAAAAGACATAATTTACCTAATCTTAAATTTCAGGAAAAAAATGCTGAAAAAATGCAATTCAATTCAGAGTTTGATTGTGTCACTTTTATAGACTCACTGCATCATTGTATTAATATTAAAAAAGTTTTAATGAATGCATATGATTCGCTGAAAAAAGAAGGTATTTGTATACTATCTGAACCAGGTCTATTTCATAGCAAATCTCCCAATTCAATTAAAGCGATGAAAGAATATGGAGTGCTTGAAAAAGAGATTCCTCCTCATTTAAGTAAAAAGATAGGGAAAAAGATTGGATTTAAAAATATCAAAGTATATTCACGTGCAAAGTATTTGAATTTTTGTTTATATACATCAAATCAAAATTTGCCAAATTTCAAAATCATAAGAAAATTATTTAGATTTCATTTTATCAGAAAACTTGCATCAATATTTACTATTTTATTTTATAAGAGATATGATGGAATTGTTTTTATGCAAAAATAAATACTTAAAAATTGTTTCCTTAATTCTAGTTCTTGGTTGCTCGCTATTTTCGCTCGAAAGAACGCCTCTTAAAATTACTCTGCGGACGCAGGTTTTCGGAACTTCGTAACCGAAAACGAAACTAATAGCGCATAGCCGGTCACCAAGAATGCAAACATTGAGTAAAATTACATTTTTTGATACTTCGCATATAAATCTACCCCGCAGGATAAACAACCACAGCATTTCGAGAACCGTATCCATTCGTTTTCACAGTCGTAGGATCTTCCCGTAGATTAGAATACCAGGTCCCATGTTTATCCAACTCCCACATTACATCATTAACCAGACCGTGACAGCTCGTACACAAATTTTCCACCTCAACATCTGAAATTCCCAATTTTTCCGCCTGCCTTGCGGCAATCAGAGGAACATCAAAACCAAGACCACCCTCTCGGGGCTGATTTTCAATAACCTTTACTACATCTAGTCCGAATCTTGTCTGTAATCTGGCTGCCCTGTCTCTATTTTTTCTCTGCATTTCAGGATTTGAAGTTCTAAATCCATAACAACACGCCCCGGCGGATTCGCCGACTCTAAACCTAAGCTGGGAAGGCTTAAAACCCTGTCGTTTAAAATATTCAACCGCATTCTCCACAATCGAAGAACCGTCAGGATTATCCACATTATTAAAACCGCCATGCATAACCCCCACTTCCCCATTCGGCGCCAAAATCTCAATAACACCACAATCCGCATTCATTACAGCCACAGCAACTTTAAGACGTGTGTCCCCTGTTATACTTACTACAACACCATCAGATGCTTCAGGAGTACGATAAAAATTAGGGATCTCAACCATCTCCCCTTTTTTCTTTCCCTCCCCCGCTGCCAATTCCGACAAGTCATCAACAGGAGTTACTTTTGTATTAAAAGCCAGTTTTTGAGCCAAAACTTCAGGCTGACCGGATTCCTCCAACAAACGCTGAAACTGTCCTGCAAACTGAGGATTTTTTGGATGCACGACTCCAAAATCAGTGCCCGTATGCAGAATCTCAACCTGGTCATCAAAAATCCGCGCTCTTTTACCAACTTTATCCAATTCCATAATTATTATTAGTTAAATAGCGACTAATTATACAAAAAAATCAACAATTGTCAAATTAAAATATTGACTTAACACCGCTAAAAGATGCGTATAATGAAGCTTACCAGCCCTAGAGACACACTAATTTTACACGTTATTGGAACCGATGACGAAAGAACAACCGAATACGATTTCTAGAAAGTTTAGAACATTGCCTTGACAAATTTTAAAATATTTGATAATAAAACATCTTAACATCAAGATTATTTACTTTATCAACTAACTCAAATATCATGTCAGAAACAATGGGAAATTATGACCTCGATCCCTCAGAAGGATCAGAAGGATCAGAACAAAAAGAACAAATAACAATGGAGGGAGTAACACTTTATGACAATGGCACATTTTGGAGTGTACTCGTAGGACCCAAATCCTTTACTCTTGATAAGGAAGGATTAGACCAGCTTCCACCAGATCAAAAAAACAAATTATTTACATCCCTGCGCGAAGCACAAAAGTCATCCATGGATGGCAGAGTCAGCCAGGATAAATTGATCCCTGCAATAGAAGTGGTAAACAGATTCAATTTATAAATCCAAATATCTACTTTATAAGAAGTAAACTTATATTATACAGGGTACAAAATAAAAAATTTTGACAAAAATCCTGTCATTATGTAAAACTTAACACCAACAAACTTTTACACAAGCATGCCCAATATTTTGAATAATCCAATCCAACATCATCACGGCGAAATAAAACCCGCCGGATATGTTTTGCATTATTTAAAATAAATTACCAGTCACCATTCCATCAAAAACATACCGGCGGAAGCCGGTTTTTTAATCCAAAAATCATGAACCAAATAAGTACAGAAAATACATTGAGAAGAAAAAGCAGAAACAGACTCAACAATGAACCATCAGACGGAGAAATTGTTTTCTCTTCAGGAATAGGAGTCAATCACGAACCGGAAGTTCCCGTACGCTTTTTATCTTATCTGCTTCCTATAATCTCAGCTGTCCAGGCACAAAGAAGATCGATAGGACAGGTCTATATCGCCGATAAAGGAGCAGTAAGAATCGGACAGAATCCCGAAACAGTGGAACAAAACACCCGACTTACAGAAAACCTGACCCGGGCATTTATAGAGGAATTTTTTCCGGAACTGGACGAAAAAATAGTAACAGCCCGCGAAAAAGACGAAACAAAAGAAGCGGAAGAAGTTGTAAATTCCAGAAGACAGCTGATTTCCCGAATGATTGATATAATACTCAAACACAAAAAACCCGCCATAATGAGATTTGCAGAAAGGCGCCAAAACGGCGGCGACATCAGAACCCCTCTCAAATACATGGTTGAACACGGCCTCTACATGCGCGACCCAGTCACAGACGACCAAAGATTATTTTTGGTTGAAAATCCGCCCGGCTTTGAAAACTCAAAAATAGCAATGATCGGAGGCCCCTCCGAAGAAATTTTTTATGAGGTAAGAAGAAAAATAATGAGGGAAATGGGCGTCTTGGGACAACAGCCAAATCTGCAGCTGTTTTCGGACATCGGAGGACTTCCTCCATACTATTCCAAAAAGTCGGATATCGTAATCGGCCAAAGTATAGAGAAATATGATGTAAAGAATTTTCTGGACGGATTAAACAGACAACTGCAATACGATTATTTAATATTGATTATATCCTGTACTGAAAATCCGGATTTTGACATAATGACAAAAGAGGAATCCGAATATACAGATAAAGATTATCAAACATTGCAGTCAGGATTTGACAGATTAAAAAGTTTCCTAAAACAATTCTAGAATGAAAACACATTTATTTTATCCGGGAGGAAATCCAACCGCGTTAATCGAAAACCTGGACAACCAAATATCCCGAAACGACTATCCAAAAATTTCCAGAGATATATTAAAAAATCAGAAAAACATCGAACAGGTCGGCTTCATAGAAATCGGAAAAAACGGAAATTACAGATGCCAGATGATGGGAGACGAATTCTGCATAAATTCCCTGAGAAGCCTGGGATTGTGGATCTATGGAAAATTCGGAAAAAAACAATTTGAGATAGAAAGTTCCGGCACAACCGCTACATTTAAAATGGAAGTTGAAAATTGGATTGCCATCAACCTTTCAAAAAAATATTCAATAAAACAACCTGAAAAAAACTTAAAATTCATCGAACTTGAAGGAATTTGCCATTTTGTCCAAGAAATCAAAAAATCAGACTGGAGCAAAGAAAAATTTAAAAAACTATTTAAAGAAATTTTAAAAAAATATTCTTTTCTCACAAAAGACAACCCCGCGATCGGTCTGATATCCGTAGACGAAAACAACAAAATATATCCACTCGTATACGTCAAAGAAACCGATTCCTTAATCTTTGAATCCGCATGCGGGAGCGGAACACTCGCGGCCTTCATAGCCGACAAATCAAAAAACCGCTTCACACAACCAAGTAACCATCTCTATATAGTCGAAGAAAATCAAAACGGATTCACCTTAAAAAGCATCGTCTCTAAAATTTAATTAACATTATGCTCCCCATAAGTCACTACTCTTGATAAATGCTGATTATCGGCTATCTGTCATTTTTCCTTATTTTTCCTTCTTAAGATTTTCAGTCTGATTCAAATAATCTTTACAGATACTCTTTGCATAAGTTAATTTAATAAAAAGCAATGTAATTATTACCTATGATTCCACCAATTATTGAATTCTTGGTAATGTTGAACCCTTTCGCGTTATTTCTCTACCTGGAACCCGTCAGAAAAGACCTGAGCCACAGAAACTATATGAAAGTCATTTTTAGAGCTACCTTAATTTCACTTTTTATATGCCTCATATTTTTCTTTTTCGGTGAAATTGTTTTTCAGAAAATCCTGCAGATAAATTTTGAATCTTTCCGTATTTTCGGAGGAATTATTATTTTTTCTTTCGCGTATTATTTTATTGTGAAAGGCCAAAAAGCCATGATTATAATGAAAGAAGATCTGGACGATCTTGCTTCGGAAATAGCTCTTCCCTTCATGGTCGGAGCAGGCACAATTTCTCTAAGTATACTTTTATCCCAAAAAGTTTCTTCTTCAATGGGAACCATCGCTCTGATAATTATTTTCGCAATAAATTTTTTTATACTCTTCCTTTTAAAGAGCCTGAGGAATTCAATTGAAAAAAACAAATTCAAAACGGCTTTCGATAAAAACATGGAAGTACTTTTAAGACTGAACGGATTTTTCATCGGAGCCATCGGAATAAACATGATTATAACAGGAATAAACAACCTTTTCTGATTAATTGATCAAAAATTAATCCTCTCCATAAGGATTCTTTATCGGAACAACATCCACTTCGGATATGGTCGCGCCTTCTCTCATCATAATCGTACTGTAGACCGCTTTTGCAATATCTTCGGGAACCAGGGCTGTCTCTTTATTGGGCTTTAATGGAGTTCCCTGAAAAAGGTTTGTCTGCGTAGTGCTTGGATGAACCACACTAACCCTCACATTATACTGACCAACTTCCTGCTGAAGCGATTGAGACATTCCTCTGATACCAAATTTGGAAGCACAATACGCCGAAGATTCCGGCGAGCCCGTTTTTCCGTACACCGATGACATATTTATTATATGTCCCTTTTCGCGTTCTATCATATAAGGCAAAACATAACGAGAACAAAGAAAGGAACCGTATAAATTTGTATTAACAACGTCTTTCCACTTATCCGGATCCTGTTTATGAAGTTTTTCATAATCCAAAATCCCCGCATTATTAACCAAAACATCGATTTTTCCGCAGCTCCCTATAAATTTTTCAATCGTATCTTTTACCTGATCCTCTTCTCTCACGTCACATTTCTCGGAAAAACAGGTTGTACATAAAGGACAATTATCCATAACATACCGACGCACCTCCTCAAGTTTTTCATATTCAATATCCAAAATTAAAAGTTTCGCCCCTTTTTCCGCAAGCTTAAGCGCGACCGCCTTTCCTATACCGCTCGCCGCCCCTGTTATTAAAATATGTTTTTCTTTTATATCTCCCGACATACGTATTCATACAATAACATAAAACTTTCATACCATGAATAAAACATTGTAACCCCCTATTTATTTCAATATATTGATAAAGATAAACAAAATTAAAAAACATGACTCCAGCGACCGCAATAATTATTTTCGTTATCGGCATCGCCATTGTTGTATATTCCGCAGAAAAACTCGTTAAAGGGATTGTTGGATTATCTCTGAGATTTGTCGGCCTTTCGGCCTTTTTAATTACTACAATTTTTTTAGGCTTTGATCCCGAAAATCTTTTCGTCGGCGCAACCGGAACCATAGAAAATCTTTCGGGAATAGCACTCGGCTCAATAATCGGAGCCACCATGGTTGCTATTACCCTCGCTCTTGGAATAACAGTGTTATTTGTTGAACTCAAATTTAAAAAAATTTCCAAATCAATTCTGGCCGTTTCATTTCTATCAGGGGTTCTTTTACTTCTGCTTAGCATTGACGGTACAATCTCAAGACCCGATGGAATAGTTTTACTTGGCGCATTCGGTCTGTCAATTTACTATTTAAGTACTCTGAGCAAAAAAGGCATAGACATAAAACCTGCCGGAGAGATAAAGGAATCTCTTAAAGAAAGACAAAACCTTAATAAACAATATTCGATCTATATTTTCACAGCTTCGCTTATTGGAATAATAGTTGGAAGTGAATTTTTGATTAGAGGAGCAAAACCAATAATAAATTATCTCGGATTAACAGATACCATCTTTGGTATGACCCTTCTGGCACTTCTTATAAGTATAGAAGAACTTGCAAGAGAACTTCCGGCAGCCCTCAAAGGAAGATCAGATATAACTTTTGGAAATATCGTCGGATCCATACTACATTTTTTCCTTCTAAATGCCGGATTGATAGCATTGGTTAATCCCATAAAAGTTGACCGGCAAACCTTATATTATTATTTCCCCATAGTTCTGATTACTATTCTGCTTATATCACTCTTTATATTAAGAAAAAAAATTCCCAGATGGGCTGGCGCCGTTTTCATAGCAATCTATGTGATATTTTTTATCGGAAGCTACATTTAACTTTCTTCTTTTTCAATCCGCTTTAACGTCCTGCCGGATTTGACCGATTTTTTCTTATTCAAAATATTTACTCTCTTATCGGCTTCTTTATCATCCTTCTTCACAAGAAGCCATTTCCCCTCTCTAAACCTATTCAAAGAAAACCCGCCTTTGAGCTTTTCCCCATTCAATTCAAAAGAAATATGACCATTTTTATATCCTTTTTTTGCTGAAATCTCTTTCTCATCTTCCTCCGTAGTGTTTTGATATTTTCCTTTATCCCATATCATCACAGTTCCGCCTCCATATTGATCCTTTGGGATAATTCCTTCAAAATCCGCGTAATCGATCGGATGATCCTCCGTTTCAATCGCAAGTCTCTTTTCTTCCGGATTCAAAGAAGGACCTTTGGGAACCGCCCACGATTTCAAAACACCATCAATCTGCAGTCTGAAATCATAATGAAGGTTTTGTGCGTCATGTTTCTGCACAACAAACATCGATGTTTTGGATTTTTTTACTTTTCCTTTGGGTTCGGGAGTTTTACCAAACATTCTCTTTTTTTTGTATTTTTCAAGACCCATCTTCAAATGACTTTTAAGTTTGCCTGATATAACATATTATAGAACGCATGAAAGAAACCAATCAATAATAAAATATTATGCCGGAATTACCGGACGTGGAAATCTTCCGAAAACGTGCCCGCAAAGCCTTAAATAAAAAAATAAAGACTGTCAATATAAAACAAAAAAAAATTCTGAAAACTTCTGAAAGCACACTGAGAAAGCACCTTAACGGAAATAAATTCACAGGCACCTCAAGACACGGAAAATATTTATTTATGAAAATAAACGACGGCTATTTACTCGCCCTGCATTTTGGCATGACCGGCGAAATATCATACTATAAAAAAGAAAAACCAAAGCATATCGTCCTGGAAATGGAAGTAGGCGATAAATATAATTTTGCAGTCATCTCAATAAGAAAACTTGGAGAAATCGATATAACCGATAATTTAAAAAAATTCCTTAAAAATAAAAACCTGGGAAAAGATGCTCTTTCCATCAACAAAAAACAATTTCTCAAACTGACGGAAAAAAGCAAAGGATCGATAAAAACGTTTCTTATGGATCAGAGTAAAATTGCCGGAATAGGAAATATTTATACCGATGAAATACTTTTTCAGCTCGGAATACACCCAAAAAAGAAAGTTGAGGATCTGGAGGAAAAAGAACTGGAAAAACTATTTGAAAAAATGAAAAATGTCCTTAAAGAAGCAATTAAACATAGCGCGATAAGAGAAAAAATGCCTAGAAATTACCTTATTAAAAAAAGAGCGGATCTCGCGCATAATAAAGAAAAGGCCGACAAATGCCCAAAATGCGGCGGCAAAATAAAAAATATTACCGTCGGGGGCAGATCTGCTTATTTTTGTTCAAAACATCAAAAATAATGAAAACCTACTACGACAAAGAGCTGAAAAAAGTTTTAAAAGACTTAAAAACAAAAAAAAAAGAAGGATTGTCGGAATCTGAAGCCAAAAAAAGACTCGAAAAATACGGGAAAAACAGACTCGAGGAAAAAGAAAAAATTTCTCCCGTTAAGTTGTTCTTTCAACAGTTTAAAAGTCCGCTGGTCTGGATACTTATCGCCGCGTTGATCATTTCCGTTATTGTCGCGTTTATAGAAAAATCCCAAACCTCAAACTCTTTCAAAGAATTCACGGACGCGATAGTAATACTGGTTATTCTGATATTGAATGCTATTTTAGGCTTCATAC
>WJKD01000252.1 GCA_014729315.1 Promethearchaeota archaeon
GAATATCTATTCATAATTATATGCTCTGAAAGTAAGAAACTGAAATAAAATATCTTTCTAAACTGAGAATTAATTATAATAATTTAACTGAAGTATTAAATTGAATCCATCAACTATGCGTAAATAACTCGGTCGTCAACTAATCTTTTCAAATTTTTTAATTAGGATTTAATTAACTTATATGAATATTAATAAATCCTTCTAAAAACCAAATCCTTAGATTTTGAATTTTACTTCAATAATTTTCCATATGATCTTTAAATGTAATTTTGAATAAATTAAAGGTAATCTCTAATTTTTGATAAACAGAATAATGAAATCTAAAACAAAAATAATAGTTACTATTGCGTTTGTTTTCTTTTGTGGAAATGCGTTATTTAATATGAATAAATATTTAAATAAAGACAATTTTGTAGAATCAAGCACACTTGATAAATCAAATGAAAAATATGGCTTCAGCCATCTAAAAGATTCGGATTACTGGACATTATCCAATATAACCATCGATGATGATGGTGGAACCTACGGTTCTCTTACCTGGACTCAAGCTATATCGGAAGATTGGTGCACAGGTCAAGGCACGTGGGCAGAACCTTATTTAATCGAAAATGTCACGATTAACGCTGGAGGTTTGGGGGATGGAATTCTTATAAGAGATTCAACTGCACCTTTTGTGATCAGGAATTGCACAATTAATAATGCTGCCGGAGGCGGCTCGGCTGGAATATACGCTGGGATAAAGCTATATCAAACTCATAATGGGACTATTACCGATAATAATTGTTCAAATAACGGTGTAACTGGAATTCGATTAGAAAGTTCATGCTCCAATAATACAATATCAAATAATCTTATAACAGACAATACTTGGTATGGAGTCTACATGTTAGATGACTCAGACCAGAATATGGTATTTAAAAACACGATTGGTATAACTCAAACAGGTATTCAACAGTATGGTGTTTGGTTAGGTAATAACTGCAACGATAATACGCTCTCTAATAATACTCTTGAAGGAAACGGTGAACAGGGGATAAGGTTAACTACATTATGCGATAATAATGTAATTGCAAACAATTCGATTGATTCTCTGGGTGATACTGAATACGGAATTTCAGTTGAATATGTTACAAATGTAAAAATATTAGGAAATGATTTGAAGGGCTGCGGTATCTATGTAGAAGATGATTCAATTTCAGATTTATCCACATTGAGTATTTATATTAATAATACTGTAAACGGAAAACCAGTTTATTTTTATACACAACAGAATAATTTAGACGCAAAAAACTTCACGCACGCTGGAAATCCAGGGCAAATAATATTAGTAGGTTGCACTGATTCAGTTATTTCCAATTTTAATATATCCTATGCTACAGTTGGAATTCATTTGTTATTCTCAGAAAATATCACAATATCACATAATAACTTAGAACATAATAGAAAAGAGGGGATCTTTTTATACAGAAACTGTGTAAATAATACGATTTTTAATAATTCAATCAGCGGATTTTTTGATGGTTTTTATTTTCAAGGTAATGCTATAATGCTTCAACAAAGCTGTTCTGATAATAATATATCCGACAACTATTTATTGAATAACTACTGGGGTATATATTTGAGGTCGAATTGCGATAGAAACGATATAGTAAATAACACTGTAAATGAAAATTCGGGGATTGGAATCTACTTATGGGTAGATAACGATTGGAATAACATTATTAATAACACAGTTCAAGATAATGGTTATAGTGGTGTCGGGATTTGGTTAAGGACAAGATGTAACAACAATACACTTCTTGATAATGTCGCGTCAAATAGTATATCGGGAAATAAACAAAACTGGGGAATTTATCTGAGTGATGACTGTAACTCCAATAAAATCTTAGAAAACACTGCTAATAACAATAATGACTATGGAATAGGAATAGTTGACGATTGCGATTATAACAATGTCAGCTATAACGAAGCTAGCAATGTTGGTTCGTCTAACCAAAACACCGGAATAATATTTGAAGTGGCATGCGATCGAAATATAGTTGCAAATAACATTGTTCAAAAGTCTACTTTACACGGGATTATCTTTCTTTCAGGTTGTAGTTATAACGAGATCACGGATAACTTAGTACATAACAATACTTTATGCGGAATTTTTATAGACGATGATTCCACTAATAACCAGATAGCGAGAAATAACGTAACTTTTAGCGGAAAAGCGGGAATACAACTAAATAGTTCCAATTCTAACAGAATATTCGAAAATATCGCTAAAAACAACACTTTTGGATTGTTATTAAACTCAAGCAGTTTCAATTGTTTTTACGACAACCAATTAGTAAATAATACTTACAATTTTCTTGAATCTGGAGCATGCATAGGTAACGGCGATTGTCGAAGCTCTTCTATCCCAGCGCCTACTGGAGATGACGACGATGACGACGATGACGACGATGACGACGATGAACCAGCGATTCCTTATGGAAGTTATTACTTAATCCTTATCTGTATCAGCGTTATGGGATTAGTTATCTATATAAAGCGCAAGAAACTTAAAATTTAAATAAAACTATAATTTTTTTTTTCATTTCCTGGATGATATTTTTCTAAAATCGTTAATTATGAATTGAATTTAACAGTTAACAAAAAATAGAATGTAAAAAAATAAACTATGATATAAATTTATTATAATCCTTCGGGACCACTCTGATAAATTTCGTAGGCTTCGTCCACTGAAACTCCCTTATGAACGATCTCGTTAACTGCTTGAATCATCCCAATAGGCTTGTCCGATTGGAAAATGTTTCTACCCATATCAACACCGACGGCCCCTTTTTCAATAGCGTTCTTTGCCATCTGAAGCGCATCTCGTTCGGGAATCTTTTTACCTCCGGCTATGACAATCGGAACAGGGCAAATGCTCGTTACATTCTCAAAATTCTCGCAATAATATGTTTTGACGAAGCTAGCACCCATCTCAGCCGCCATACGGCTTGCCATTCCAAGATATCGGTCATCTCTGACCATCTCTCTTCCAACAGCCGTGACCGCTAAAGCAGGAATGCCATATTCTTGACCCCAATTGACCAGTTTGGATAAATTCATTAAACTCTGTTTTTCGTGTTCTCCGCCTACAAATATTGAACATGTGATCGCAGAAACATTCAATCTTATTGCGTCTTCTATTGTTACATTAATCTCTTCGTTTGAAAGTTCCTTTAGCATGCTTGCCCCCGCTGAAACTCTTAATACAATTGGAATGTCGAAGCTTGGTGAAACACAGCTTCTAAGCATCCCTCGCGTGAGCATCAACGCGTCCGCGTACTCAAATAAAGGTTCCAAATCACCAAAGCACTTCAATGTTCCGGGAATATTTCCAAAATATCCGTGATCTACAGCCAGCATTACGCAGTGTCCCGATTTAGGCTTAATAATTCTTGAGAATCTGTTTTTATAACCCCAGTCGCCAACTAATTGTTCCATCTTTATACACTTTTTCTTTGCTTGCTTATTGTTTTAATTAAGATTTACTCTATTTAAGTAAGTAATTTACGATTCTTATATTATTTTTTCCCCTTTTTTTATGCACATAGAGAACAAACCCAATTGAGATTAAAATAAAATATCGTTGGAAAACTCATAAAAACAAAAATGTCTAAAAGAAAAAAACAGAAAAAGGATAAAACAAAAAGAATGAGAAATTAAAAAGAGAAATTTCGGTTTATTTTTCACACCCTAAAGAAGATCTAAAAATTCTTCTACTTTATTTTTGATTTTACTTGCTAGTTTCGGTGAAAAGTGCTGTCGGATAAAATATTTGATTAAACTAAGACGATAATGATTGAGTTTGGGGATCATTAGATCCTTAGAAAGCCTCTCAATTAGATCGTCCTCGTAGATTTCCCGGACATTTTCGAGTATCTCCTTAGCATGCTCGGCTTCGCTAATAAATTTTGCAATGCCTTGTTGAATTAAAATTAATTGCTCTTCTTCGTCTATTATTTCAATTGCCTTTTTTATTATCTCTTCTTCAAATTTCAATTTTTCGTCCCAAGGAGTTTGTAAGATATGTTGATGAAGGTCCAAAAGCAAAGCGTTTTTATCTTTTACTTTTATTTTATTGTAATTCGTTTCCTCAATTAGTTGAACTAAAGCTTCTCCTTGATACTTTTCCGGCATAATGCTATCGGCAATACGATTGATTAAACCCGCGTTGAAGGGGGCCACATCATCTATTATGATATAAGAAGGATAATTAAAAATTTTCGCGTGAATTAAACTGAACAACCCGTATAATCCGAATAATTGGACCATCCGTCTTAGAGTTAATATTCCCGCCCTTTCCTTTTCAGTTTCCTCTGTGGGCATGCTCATCTGAATGTCAATCTTTTCGTACCCTCGGATAATACCTTTAGAGTCAACGAATACAATAAATTGGTGATCTGGACAAACAGCGCCTATTGGGACTTGAATCTTAATCGTTCCAAACTTTTTCTGGGC
>WJKD01000253.1 GCA_014729315.1 Promethearchaeota archaeon
ATAAATTCTATCAACTTGCCAGAAACCCGAGGTACTGTTTACGCGTTCAATCGCTTTATCGAGGAATTGGGAGGTTCTCTGGGTCCTGTTGTCTTAGGTTTAATCTTTGAATCGTTAAATCAAAATTTTTCCGTAGCAATTACCATAGCAATGTTCTTTTTTATTCCCGGAACATTATGTTGGTGCTTAATTATTAAAACCTACGAAAAAGATAGAGAACACTTAAAGAAAGTTATAAATAGTCGAAATAAATTCGAGAAAAGATGACCTTTTTACTATTAATCGTTCCTTTATATTAGTTTTCAAACTTATTTAAGATTCTATAGTAATATAAACTGATCTCGTTTATCATTTGTTTTTTAAATTCGTTCTTGGTAAATATTCTCTTAAATTCGTCGAAATCAGGGAACTTTTCTGAGTTGACTGTTGATAAATACGCACATATTAACGAATGAACAACCACGCTGTCGTCTTCTCTAAGCGTAGTGGAAATAATTTCGTCTTGATCAATCGATTTCTTTAATAACGAAAATTGAGGTTCTAAAAATTGTTTCAGAGCAATATTACTACACTTAAAGTCTTTTTTAAGGTAAGCGTTGTAATCTCGATAAAAATCGTCATATGAATATTGTTTGTTATTATTTAAGCTTTTTAGCGTAGCACTAATCATTTTGTAATGGTTTCGTAGCGTATTATCGATTTTTACCCCTCTTACTTCCTTCGCTAATAACTCGCATAAATCTAAGGAAATATCCATATTTATTAATTTGCCATTTTTCAAATCTCTAGTTTGTCCAATGATCTTTTTTTCTTCGTTTTGTATCGCTTCGACCTTAGCAGATTTGACTTTTTCTAATCCTTTTGAGGAGGACGGTTTCTCCGTTTTTGATTCTTCAACATTCATTTTCTTCTTCTGTTCTTCCTTTTCATCAAAGCTTATCTTTAAGTCTTTCAGTAAAGGTGTTTCTTCCAAGTTCATTTCCAAAACCTCGGCAATGATTTTAATCATCTTATCTCTATTCTCAGCTCTATTTGCGATCATAGGATATGTTCTCAATCCAATAATATTTTCAATATCGTTCACATCCATCGCGTCCCTCAGATCCTGCTTATTGCCGATAACTGCGCGAAGAGCGTATGAAGCTTCTTCTTTAATCAATTCTATAAAATATCTGCTTTTTTCCACATTTTCTGGTGTCGAATCGGTTATGATTAACACCGCATTACTTCCTTTTATAAAGCCCTTCCATAGATATTTAAATTGCTCTTGACCGGCAAAATCAAAAAGTTTAAATTGTAATTTGCCGATTTCTATAGTAGCGATATCTCCCGAGATCGTTGGGATGTGCTGCATTGGTATCTTGTTTTTCTTGATGAGATTTTTAATCGTTGTTTTTCCAACGCCAGAAAAACCGACAACGGCAATTTTAGGTTTTAAATTCTTATGCAAATTATCAACATATTCGTCCAATTTAGAAAACTCGTCGGGAATTTTGGTTTTCTTTATCTCTTCACCATATAAATCAATTACCTTTCCTTTTAGATTTACAAGCTGCGACTGTGTAAGCCGGAAGAAATCATCCATTAATCCTGTGACGAGGATAAAGATTAAATCGTAATCCAATTCTACATAATATGCGATTCTGTATTTAAAATAATCGTAATATCCACTAGATTGCCCCAGTTTCTTCATAGCATCTTGTTTAATCCGAAAATATAAGTCCTCAACCTCCTCTTTACTTAAAGCGTTTCCAAATATTCTCTGATAAATAATCTCATCCTTCTTCAGAATGTGGACTTGTCGAAGCATCTTTACTCCTTTCTAATTTAATATATTCTTTTTTTAACAAAATTTATCTTATTCCCCTAAAAGAGAATACTTTAATTATAAAAAAATGTATATAAAAAGTTCTGTAATTCGTAAGATGGAAACACTACCTAGTGAAAGATTTTACATTGATTGATTATTAACATAAATTATATCTCATTGGATAAGTTAATTTTAAATTAAACCTAAGTACCAATAAAATAAATACATCCTAATTGATAGTAAAGATGAGATATATTGAATATGAATTAATTTTAGGTGACGCACCTCCAAACCTTATTTTAAACGAAATTGAAGATATAGCCCATGTCGAAAAATATTCCAATGACAACGATACTATGGAAGAAAATAAGAACGATTCGATCTGGGATGAAGGTAAAGAATTACATTTATTATCAGAAGATAAATATATGTGGACCTTTTCTCTCATCTATAAGGAGGGAATTTTCGATATTATCAAATGGAAAACGGCAAATGCGTGGAAATCAAACACGATCGGAACAGAAGATATAAGACTTCAAAATTCTTTATTTATTGGAGCTAGCGGTGGCGTATTTTTCGTAGCAATTGACGAAGATATAGAAGAAAATTTTAATAAATTTGCAGATATGTTAGACCTTTTTATTGAAAAATCAAGCGAAGAGGCACCTTTTATCGTTTACGCCGTAATTGAAAATAAGCAGAAAATCGCGGAATTAAAAACCAATAAGTATTTATTGAAAAACTTAGCAGATGTAAAGAAATGGACTACTCAACATGGTGGAGAATTCCGACTCGAAAATTTAACAGAGATGAAGATGAACCTAACTTACTTAATCAACGAATACTCTCATTATTTTCTCAACCATTCAAAATCAAAAACGCAATATTCTAATTTAAAATTAGGGGAAGTACATTTTCTTGACTATAAAGACATTACTTCGCTTCAAGAAATTGAAGAAGCGTTAAGGAACCAAGTAAGCAAGGAACAAACGATTGATCATCTTCTCTCAGAATTAATTTTTAAATTCTTAAAAACTCATGAATATCAAGAAGAAATCTACGAACCAAAACTTGTAGCTACTACACAAGATCGTAGCGACAGTGAAGTTAGAAAAGTCTCTCTTCCATCAAAGATGAAAGTAATTCTAGAAGAGATAAGAAAGGGGATTAGAAGACAATGTCCGAAATGCTTTAATAAAGATAGGGATAAAATTAGAGAGGTTCTTGATAAGGACAATGTGATTTACAATTACGGGACTGATGTAATATATGGACTGAAATATATTTGTGGAGAATGTGGACACGAATGGAAAATTAAAAAATAAATAATCTAAAACTTAAGAATTTTCCATGATTTAAAGAAATTTGATGGATTTTATGAATTAAACTATCTTTCCGCAATAGTTTCCTCCGAAAGGCCGCTTAGATATTGGTTTAATCACTTGAAACGGTTTCTGATCTAAGAATTCTCGAGGAATATTGAACACATCGCAAAATTCTAAAAGAAATGGTTCTATAGTTTTTCTTGTCTCTTCTAACACATCGTACACTTTAGCACCAACCCCCAACCTAGAGGATAGATCATCTTCAGTACGGAGAATTATCTTTCCCCTGTGGATACCAGTTCCCAATTCATTTCCACAAATCGGCGATTGATTTTCCATTATCGTTCCGTCAGGCAAAAATTTCAATCCTAAAACTATAATTAGTCCTCCTGCCATATATTCGCCAAGAAAATCTTTTGCAGTCCCTCCTATTATAATTACGGGAAATTTATTCTTAAACTCTTTAATGTGAATCCCAACTCGATACCCTACATCTTTTTTTATGTAAATTTTACCACCTCGGGCAGATAATCCAATCACATCTCCTCCATCTCCATTCACAATGATTTGACCATCATTCATGGTGTTTCCGGCTTGATCTTCGCAGCTTCCATTAATCGTAATTTTTGGACCATCCATAAAAATACCTAAGTCGTTTCCTGGTAATCCGTTAATAATTAAATCAATATCTCCTTGTAAAGAAGCCCCTATGAATCTTTGACCACAAACATTATTTAAAATTATTTTATTGTATTTATTTTGAAGCGCTTGATGGATTAATTCGTTTAATGTTTTGTAATCCAAAGGGATTCCATTTGGAGCAGCATCTATTTCGAACTGTTGCGCTTTTCCTTTTTCAATTAATATTTTTTTATTTTTTATTTTATTATTTATCATTTTTCTTATTCACCTGCGTGTTTTATATTTAATATATTTGCAATTTTAGGATTGGGACCAATATATCTCAATCGGTCGCGATTTGACCGGAGCGATTCGACGGAATCTATTCCCATAGCTCCGAGAACTTCTTTTAGCTCTTCGTTCCAACTATGAAAGAGATTGATGATACGATTTCGCGCAACATCGATATCTAATCTCCTGACCAGATATTCTTGCTGAGTAGCAATTCCCCAAGAGCATAAACCTCTAAAGCATTGTTGACAGACTCGGCAACCCATTGCAATCAAAACTGGCATGCCAACCATACCAACATCAGCGCCTAAAGCTATAGCCTTTATTAGGTCTGCAGAGTATCTCACTGATCCGCCTGCTACAAGCGTTACCTGGTCCCTAAGACCTTCTTGCCTTAATCTCTGGTCGACTGAAGCAATCGCTAACTCAATCGGGATACCTGCGTGATCACGTATTATTCGTGGAGCGGCTCCAGTTCCTCCCCGAAAACCATCCAATGTAATAAAATCGGCCCCTCCTCTAACAATACCAACTGCAATTGGAGCAGAATTATGTACAGCAGCTATTTTTACACCGATTGGAACTTTATACCTTGTTGCCTCTTTTAATGCTGCGATAAGTTGCGCTAAATCTTCGATTGAATATATATCGTGATGGGGGTAAGGACTAAGAGCATCCGATCCTTTTGGAATCATCCTCGTTTGAGAAATTAATGTATTTACTTTTTCTCCTGGTAAATGACCACCATGTCCAGGTTTTGCTCCTTGCCCTATTTTTATTTCTATACCAGCTGCGTTTTTAAGATAATTAATATCCACTCCAAATCTACCTGAAGCAATTTCAGTTATAATGTTGGTACCATATTCGTAGAAATCTGGATGAAGTCCACCCTCGCCAGAGCCAGCAAGAATATTTAATTCCTTCGCAGCTTGATAAATTGCCATACAAGCATTATAACTAATAGAACCTAAACTCATATGTCCAACCATAATCGGCATATCTATTTCAAAATTCGGCAAAACTTCAGTTTTAAGACTTATTTCTCCGGGATCTTTAGAGCTGGGGCTAAATTTCAGTTGTTTAGGTTTTCTTCCGAAAAAAATCTTTGTCTCGATTGTTTCTCTTAAAGGATCGATGGATGGATTAGTTACTTGACACGCATCAAGAAGTAAGTCGTCAAAGATCGTGCGAATGGGGCGATCATTTCCCGTAGCGCTTAGTAAAACACCCCCATCTCCAGATTGTGCCCATATTATGTTTCTAATTCTTCTATCATAGTTTCCGTGAGGAGGTAGATAAGATTCATTTTTCACAATTCGAATTGCGCTTCCAGGACACATAGTTGCACAGCGTTGACACGCAACGCATTTGGAATCATCGGCAATTATTCTTTCGCCGTTAAATGATAATGCTCCATATGAACAATGCGTAGTACATCGTTTGCATTTTTTACAGAATTCTCTATCTATTTTTACATGAAAATAAGAAGGAATTTTATGATCGATTGACATTTTATACCCCCACAACTTTTAATTGCAATTTTTCAAACGGACGCTCTCTTCCGGATCTAATTAGCCCTTCTCCTAATTTGGCAACAATCGCAGTACCGCTATTAGGATGCCAAATCTCTTTAAATGTAGATGATCTATCGTTTAGCATTAGCCTTTTAAACGAGGCTTCTTCGCTGCTTAAAAACACGGTATTTTCATCTTCTGAAATTCCTGCAACCAATGGACGAAGCTTTTTTCTATCTGATAATCCTATTAAAGTAGGTACAGGATTTGCAGTTCCTACTACAATCGAAAATGGACCATTCAACATAGCTGAACGATAAGTTGCTCGAATGTTTTTAAGGGCAACTTGATGGCTTTTGTCCATTCGTTCAATCTCAGTAAATAAAGGTGGAGCTAATGCTAAGCTTGTAATAGGAATGGGAATATTATGCCTTCTACATAATAAATCAAATAGATAAGCAATAACCTCTGTGTCCGTGAAGAGCGTGCATTTATATCCAAAGGAGTTAAGATATCTCATGTTTGTTCCGTAAGATGTTATTTCTCCGTTATGAACAACGCTAGTACTTAGAAGATTAAACGGATGAGCGCCTCCCCACCATCCTGGAGTGTTCGTAGGGAAACGACTATGTGCTAACCACATGTAAGCTTTATAAGACTTGATATTGTAGAAATCAGCTATCTCGTGAGACCATCCGTTTCCTTTAAAAACACCCATATTTTTTCCGGAGGATATAATGTACGCACCGTTAAAGTTTTCGTTAACATCCATTACTAGTTCTAATATTTGCTCGTCATCGGCAACGCTATTCTTTTGCTTTGGCTCATAAAAGGCCCTCCAAGTTATCGGTGGGTCGTCAACATTTGAAGGTGTTTTGGTCGGAATTGGCTCGGATTGAATTACATAACCAATCATTTCTAGATGCTCTAAAACTCTTTGTTTTGAAACCTCATCGTCAAAAAGAAAGTGTAGAGCATAATAATCTTTATATTCTGGATAAATTCCATAGCCTGCAAAACCAGCTCCGAGTCCATTCTCTCTTTCGTTTAATATGCACAGCATGTCAATGATTTTATGTCCCGAATCTAATTTTCCATCAATATTAATATAACCCGAAATTCCACACCCAGAAAATACTCTTTGATTTCTATATTCTATCGGTAATGAAGTATAGTTTTCCCATTTCATAATTTTAAATTACTCCATGCTGAATTTTAATTTATTTTAATTTCTTCTTTTTTTTCTTTTTCAATTAATTTAAATAGTTCTTTTAAATCGCTTAATTCTGGTTTTTCTGTCTCTAACCCCACACGCTTTCTTGCGGATTTAGAATATAAAGAAACCATTCCAGTTTTTCGAAACGAGTCATATTGTCCTTTAAAACCCTCAGTTACATTTCCTCTTTCTGTCGCAAGATTACGAAGAGTTGTAAATATCTCAACTAATCCAACTCTCATTGGACACAGCTCGTAACATGCATAACAATCAAGACACATCCAGATTGAAGGATCCTTAGCAACTTCGTCTATATTTCCTTTAAGTATTTTACCGATAATTTCTTGGGGATTAAATAATGTAATTTTTGCGACCGGACAGCAGTCGCTATTACAGGCTCCACAAGAATAGCATTTTTTTAAAAATTCAATATCAAAATATTTTTTAATTTCCTCGTTTCTCTGGTGAATTAGGTCAACTTTTTCGAAAATTTTATCAACTGGGGTTCGATGATATTTTTTGATTATCTCTTTTATATCAATCCCTAAGGCTATACATAACAGTTCTGAATAATAAAGAACTGGAATATCGTAATCATAATCTAGTTTCTTTAAATCTTGTTGAAGATGATCGAATTGAATGAAACATTCGGGACAACCAACGACTATACAATCGATCCGGGCTTCTTTCATACTCTCCAACTTAGTATGAACCATTTCAAGTCCCGTATCAGGATTTCCTGCTCTCGCTAAACTTCCTCCACAGCAATCCATTTTATGAACATATTCGATGCTTTTTGCTCCTAAATCCTCGATTAACTCGTCAAAGATGTGAGGCTCCATTGGGTCGTCCATTTGGATTTTATTGCTTGGTCTAAGAAAATGACAACCATAATGTACAGCAACTCGAAGCCCGTTTAACTCGTATTTAATATTATCTTTGATCGTGTCTTTACCGAGATTATGAAAAAATTCAACTAAGTGAAACACATCGTATTGTCCTGTAACTTTTAAGCTAATTTTTTCTAAAAACGCATTCATACGGTCTCTAAAGTGCCCGTCCACCTTCACTTCACTTCTGATCCCTTTTAGCGTTTCAAAACAACCATTGCAGGGAGTCAAAATATCTCTTTTATCCTTTTCGGCTAATGCAAGATTCCTTGCTGCCGTTGTTGAGTAAACTAAATGATTGGAATTTTTAATGCCGTTCGGTTCAGGGCAACAAGAAAATTTTGAATTCTCAGAAAAAGGAATTCCAAAAAACTCTAAGGCTTTTCTTATCGAAACTTCTATGAATGGAAGCCGAAAACTAATCATACAGCCGGGAAATAACACAATTTCGTGTTGTATCTTCTATAACCTCAGTAATTTTTAATTTTAGTATTTTCTATAACTTTTTCAATAATAATTATATTATATGAAATGATATATATTTAGATATATTAATTATAATTATAAAAATCTTACGCATTACTAAATTCTTTATTAATTTGTAAATAAGAAAGAAATAAAAGAATTTACTATTATATCAAATAAGTTATATTGGTTATATTACAAAAAAATAGGTATTGGATTCTAAACTGATTTTCAGCTAAGATTCTTCGTTTGTAGATAATTTATGCTCTAATGAAGTCACTAATTTTATATATTTTTAACTTCATTATTATTTTACATTTCTGGAAATTTAAAAACTCAATATTTATTACTTTATCCATCAAATTAGGAATATTAAGAAATCGTTTATTATGTTCCAAGTGGTGTATGCAAATTTCATTAATTTTGTTCTAATCGGAATAATCATTTTCTCTTTAATTATATTTTACGCCTATTATTATCGAAAAGAAGAAAGTAAAGTTTTATTTAAATTAGCTTTGATAATTACGCTTACCATCGGACTGATAGCAACTCTTACCATTCTTCTAGTTTATACTTTCCAGAATTCGGTTACTGCAGCTCTAATAATTTATCCCTTTGGTTTTTTAAGTTTAATCCTTTTAACATTATACTCAAATAAAATAGTCAGCAAACAAGCCGAACATTTGAGGAACTTAAGTCATAAAAAGGAAAAAGCAGAAATGAAACTAGGCGAATCCTTGGAACAGTTGAATCGATCTCAAATAATATTCAATGCATTAATAGAACAATCGCCAGTTCCTATGGCATTTGCAAGTCCAGACGGGACTATATTTAATTTCAACGATGCGTGCCGGGAACTTCTTGGAATAGAGGAGATGCCTGAGTTGAAACCAGGGAGAAATTTATTTGAATTTGATAAACCTTGGACCGATATGGATGAAGAGGGAAATCCCATACCAACTGAAGAGTTACCACTAGCCTTATCTTTAAAAGGAATTAAAACAGATGGAAAAGAGATAATGTGTAAAAGAAGCGATGGTTCTTTGAGATGGGAGCTTGTACACGGATTACCAGTTTACGACGATAATCATAATCTCCTTGCCGGCTTCATCATCTTTCCGGACATCACAAAACTAAAAAATATTGAGAAAAAACTGCGAGAATCTGAAGAAAAATATCGACTTATTACGGAGAACGCAAACGACCTAATTGCCTTATTAAACGAAAAATACGAACATATTTTTATTAACGAATCTGCGTATTTAAAGATGCTTGGCTATTCAAAGCAAGATATGCTTGGAAAAACAAGACTAGACCTTGTACATCCCGACGATTTTCGTAAAACAATAAACTCGTTGAAAACTGGTTTTGAGCACGGGGAAGGCACGGTAGAAATCAGACTCAAGCATAGAGAAGGACATTTTTTATGGTTTGAATTCAAGGGAACTAAATTTACAGATTCCGAGGGAAATTTTATTGGGTTACTGATAGGACGTGATATCACATCGCGTAAGGAAGCAAAACAGAGGCTCAAGAAATCTGAAGAAAAATATCGCAATGCTTACGAACGTGAGAACTTTTATAAGGATTTATTTGCACATGATATGAACAATATACTTCAAGCAATGTTAATGTCATTGGAAATGTGCAAAATTAACACTAAGTTTAATTCAAAACCATTAGATTTACCAGAATTAATAGAAACTTACGAAAATCAAGTAAAAAGAGCGGCGAGGTTAGTTGAAAACGTTTTAAAATTTAGCGAAATAAAGGAATCTGGTAAACTGGTTAAGAAAGTTAATTTAATCGAATATTTAGTAGACGCAATAAATTCACTCATTCAGAGTGTTGAAAATAAAAAAATTAATATTCTAAGAGAAATTGAATTTGAAGAAATACCAATTATGGCCAACGATTTATTAACGGATGTTTTTGAAAACATTCTACATAATGCTGTAAAATATAATAACAATAATGTTATTGAAATTGTAATTAAAGCCTCTAAAGTTATAAAACTTGATAAGGAGTTTTATAAAGTAGAATTCATTGACAATGGAGTAGGTATTCCTGATTTTAAGAAGAAAACTATTTTTAACAGAGGCTTACAAAAAGAAAGAAGCGTGAGCGGCTTAGGACTAGGTCTTTCGCTAGTGAAAAATATTTTAGATAATTATAATTCTAAAATATTTGTTAAAAACAAAGATCCAAACGACTACTCCAAAGGTAGTAATTTCATTCTTTTTTTTCCAACTCATATTGAAATATCTAATTAATCTAATGATCTTTAAGTCGATCTTTAATAGTATATTAAAATTAATTGAATTTATTTTTATTTTGAAACCCTACATTTTGATGCTCAAAACATATATATTATATTTATTGATAAATAGATCTAATAAAGGAAAATTGATAATTAGACTTATCAAGGACGATATAAAAAATGAAAATTAAAGATAAAAAAGAAAAGATTGAAAGTCTTAATACTCAATTTATTGACGAGACGCTAAAGGGAGCAGAAATATTTAAAGATCTCTTCTGTAAATTAATTCAAAACAAATTAGATAAGGAAGAAATTAATTTAGTTATAGAATCAGAAAGAAAATGCGATAGACTGAAGGAACAATATATCGAACTTTTATTTAAAGATAAGCGCGCTTTACCATTTTTAGTAGAGGATAGATATAAGATTATTCAATCTATTGATGTGGTAAATGATAAGCTCGAATTCTTAGCGAGATATATAGAAATTTACCCGTTTGAAATATATCAGGATCTGAGAGACGATTTTAATAATTTATGTGAATTATCATTCCAAACAGTTAAAGAGCTCATAAATTGCCTTCGCTTAATTGAAACCGATTTTGACGGTGCTTATAAGAAGACATTTAAGATCGAATCGCTCAAAAGAAAAGCTCGTACATTGAGATTCAATCTCCTTGGAGTTCTTTATAAGAAAAGCGACTCTCCTCTGAGAGTTACTTTGACTTCAAAGCTAGTTATTGACCTTTACGACATTATCTCGTGGTCTGAAGAAACCTCAGACTATTTAAGAGGATTAATAATCAAGTATCCGAGTTTATAGATGGGTGAAAACTAAATATGAATGCTGTCTTCATTTTAGGACTCTTTATCGTAATTTCAATTATTATAGCATTCGCAATTGGTGCAAACGATGAAACTTTCTCAACTATTTACGGTTCCAAGACTTTAAAGATGAGAGAAGTGCTGATTCTTGCGGTTATTTTTGCTATACTGGGAGCGTTCTTTTTAGGACGAGCTGTAAGCGAGACTGTAGGGAACAGTATTCTCTACATCGAAACCACGCACCAGATAGTTGTGACGATTCTTATATCTACAGCAATTTGGTTGATAATCTCTTCAGCCTTTAAATTGCCAATCTCAACAACGCACGCAACTATAGGAGGAATAATTGGAGTGGGATTATTTTTAGGGGGTATGGACGGTCTAAATTGGTCTACTATTCTTTATATGGGAATTTGGTGGTTGTTATCGCCGGTCATTGGATTTGTAGTGACTTATGTTACCTATAAACTGATTCATAAATTCATAATTAACAAGCTTTCGGGATTGAAAGATTTCGAAAGAGTTGAAAAAAGATTTTCATATATTCTCTTAGCAGTTATCTGTTTAACGGCTTTTTCAAGGGCAGGCAACGACACTTCAAATGCTGTGGGAATTATAGTAGGTGTCGGGGGCGTTAATATTAATTTGGCACTTTTTATGACGGGATTGAGTCTTGCCAGCGGTATTGTAATATTGGGACGGGGCGTCATAAAAAATGTGGGTACTCTAACAGAACTTAGACCTAGCACTGCGTTTGCCAGCGAAGTTCCTACGGCAGTAATACTCTTTGTTGGGACGTTACAAGGAATACCTCTTTCTGGATCCCACATGCTGGTTGCCTCTTTAGTAGGATTATCGAAAGCCCAACACTCACCGATGAGCAAAGGACTCTGGAAAATAATTTTAATCTGGTTTTTAACTTTTCCAATGGCAGCTTTTTTGGCGATTTTATTATTTTTCCCCGTTGGTCTTTTTCTTTAATTTTTTTTCTTCTTAATTAGTCTCTCGTAAAAATTTAATAAGCTTGAAACTAAAAGCGAGAAATCAGCAATATTTACTCTTGGGGATAATAGGAAATAAAAAAATGGTGTAAAATTATAAATCTTAATATCTTTACATCTTATTCGCTAGATAATACTATTTTTCCGACATTGATAAAAATATTCTCAACATTCTCGCCCGTTTTAGAGGAACATTCGTAATAATTTTTTAAACCAAATTTTTCTGCCACTTTTTGAGCCTGCTCAGTTGTCACTACTCTTTCGTTGCTTAGATCTAATTTTGCACCTACCATTATTAATGGCATATCTTTTTTATAATCTATAGACGCCTCTTCCAGCACCGTTAACCATTCATAGAGGTTTTTTAGCGTTTCAAGTCGCGTCAAATCGTAGACATAAATTGCCGCCGCCGCACCTTCGATATAATTTGGCAATAAAAACCGGAAATCCATTTCGCCTGCAAAATCCCAAATCCTAAGTGTAATATCATTATCGTCGATATTTATCTTTTTAACATATAATTCGACTCCTATAGTTGCTGCGTATTCTGCTTTATAAACGCCAGTAAGATAACGATTGACCAGAGTTGTTTTACCAACTCCACTATCCCCTATTATGCATATTTTAAACTTATTATTTCCCATCTTCTACTATCTCAAATATTATTCTTCCACTATTAATAGATATATATATCCCCTTACAATTAGAATATAATAGACGATATCTATAAAGTTTTTTCTTTGAATATATTACGGTTTTGTAAGCTCAAAATTGAATTTTTATCAAAAATCATAACTACAAAATCAAGCCGATATTAACACAGACTTAAATGAATTATCAGTTTCTTTAGAGAAATCTCATATATTTAATAATTAATAAAATATAATCAAAAATTTTGAATGTGATTAACGGTTTACTAAACTAAGTTCCTAATTAGGACTTGTGATCATAATTGTGTTTTAAATAAGCGAGACTTAAGTTTTTAAGTATATATTCACCTTTACACGATTATTCTGTAGGAGGGAAAAAATAGCTATGAAGAACGAAGCTACCAATAAAGAAAAAAACCGTCTGGTTGAATTCTCTCCTGAAAAAGATCCTTTTTATAAGTCACGACAAAAAGGCACGAAAAGATGGATTCTTAAACATCTATTCCATAAATCGAATAAATATATTATTCTTGTTGTGTTTTTTACTACTATTTTAGCTGCTAATCTGTCGGCGATTATGATGATTTTAATAGGAAACATCATTTCTGATATAATCGCTAACGAAATGGCTAATTTATTTAATTATATTACGATCGTTCTTATTCTAAGTGTCGGTACACCTATTTTACGCTTGTTCAATTACATGCTTCGAGAGGTTTTAGCGCAAAGAATGGAGAGAGACGTTCGAAAGGAATTTTACACGAATTTATTAGGAAAAAGCCAATCCTTCCACGATCGACAGAAAATTGGCGAAATTATGGCTCGAGCTACCGACGATGTACGAATGTTAAATTTTTTGGTAAGTCCTGCAATTTCACTCGTTTTTGAATCTTTTACTAATTTAGTGATTCCCTTTATCTACATTCTTTTATTTTACCCGGCCCAATTGATATTTTTTCCTTTGATATTCACGGTCTTATTCTTCATCACGCTAAGGTCGTATTCTAAGAAGATCGGACCAGTAACTAGAGAATTGAGATCCCAGTTTGGCAAAATGAATAACATCTTGAACGAGACGCTAAATGGAATGGATATCGTTAAAAGCACTACCCAAGAAGCAACGGAGGCAATGAAATATTATCTCGAAGCTAAGAGTTATAAGGATGCTTTTGTAAAACAAGGGAATATTCAAGCAAAGTATTTACCCATTGTGATATTAGCAGTGGTAACTACATTCGCGTTGGGACATGCAATCATTCTATATTTAAACGGGATAATTGACATAGGACAAATAATTTCCTATTTTGGGTTGCTCACTCTTTTTAGATTCCCTACGAATATTTCTATATTCGTGTTTGCTATATTTAGACTCGCAGGCTCCAGTTCAGAGAGATTACTCGAATTAATGAACCAAGAAACCGAAATTGACGAGAATATCAAAGGGATTAAGAAAGAAATTCAAGGAAAAGTGAGCTTTAAAAATCTATCGTTTTCTTATCCGGGATCCTCCAACCTTGTATTAAAAAATATTAATTTTAAAATCGAATCGGGGAAAACTGTGGCCATAGTTGGGACTACCGGATCTGGAAAAACCACTCTAACTAAACTAATTTCAAGACTTTACGATCCGATCGAGGGAAAAATACTTATAGATGATATTGATATTCGAAAATATTCCTTGAACTCTCTCAGAAGTCAAATTTCGTATATAGAACAAGATGTTTTCCTTTATTCTACAAGTATAATTGATAATATTACATTCGGGAGAGAAAGCTCAAATGAAGATATAATTAAAGTTGCTAAGCAAGCTCAAGCTCACGATTTTATTTTGAATCTCCCCGAAGGATACGATTCTAAAGTTGGCGAACGAGGTGTGCAACTAAGCGGAGGAGAGAGACAAAGAATAGCGTTAGCACGTGCCTTTTTAACGAACCCATCAATTTTAATTTTGGACGATTCTACATCTGCTATTGATTCTGAGACCGAAGATAAAATCCAAACTGCTATAAAAAATATTTTAAGAAATAGAACAACTTTTTTAATAACCCATCGTTTAGCACAGATTCGATGGGCTGACCTAATAATAGTACTAAAAAAGGGAGTAATTGTCGCAAAAGGGACACATCAAGAGTTGTTGAAAACTTCGGAGGAGTATAAAAAGATTTTTGTTCAAAGATTTGATGTAAATGTAGATGAACTTTTAAAGAAGGAGGCGTAGCATGGCTTTTATTGGATTAGACGCTGAGGAATACGATCGAAAGTATAGGGATACCGAACTTTTAAAGCGGATTGTTAATTTTTTCGGCCCTTATAAACGAGAAATGACAATTGTTATACTCTTTTTAACAGCAAGCTCGTTGGCTAACGCTTTAGTGCCAGTATTAATTAGTCTAGCGATTAATAATATTGAATCAAACTTAAATTTATTATATCTAGCATTTGTTATAATGCTCATTCTCACTTTAAATCTTCTTAGTTTTATCTTTAATTATATTAGACAAATCAACTCGTCGAAAGCTATAGGAAGTGTTGTTTTAGATCTGAGAGAAAAAGTAAGTAAATCTGTATTGAATCACGATTTATCATTTTTCGATAAAAATCCTATTGGTAAGATTGTAAGTAGAATGAACTCAGATAGTCAAGATTTCGCTAGAACAGTCGAACTTTCCGTGGAATTAATTTCATCGCTTTTTATTGTGATGATTTTATTGATTTTTATGTCTATTATAAATTTCATTTTAACTATAATTTTTTTGCTTTCTTTACCACTATTTTTTGTTGTTGCTATCTCCTATCGAAAACTTGCAAGAGAAAAAACCTTGTTGGGACAGAGAGCTTTAGCATCTGTTAATTCTTATGTAAAAGAGAGTTTTTCTGGGATCCACATCGCAAAAACGTTTAGAAAGGAAGATAAATTATATAAAAAATTTAAAGAAGTTAACGATCAATCCTATAAAGTAAATCTAAAAAGAGCGTTTGTTCTTAACGCAATCTTTCCTTCTTTAGGTATAGTTCAAGGGATTGTTTTAACCCTTATAATTTATTTCGGCGGGTCATTTATTCTTGGAGGAGTATTAACAGCGGGTGAACTTTTTCTTTTCCTACAGAGTTTATGGCTACTATTTTTTCCAATTATTATTATTGCCGCTTTCTGGCCTCAATTTCAAGCAGGATTGGCAGCCTCTGAACGAATCTTCGCTTTAATTGATACTACTCCTAAAGTAATCCAAAATAATAACATTAAACCAGATCGACTTAAAGGAGAAATAGAATTCCGTAATTTAGTTTTTAGATATGATGAAGATAATAATGTGTTTGAAGAATTTTCTCTTAAAATCAAGCCAGGGGAATCTTTAGCGATTGTTGGACATACAGGAGCTGGAAAATCCTCGTTAGCGAAGCTATTAGCGAGATTTTATGAATTTCAAGGTGGCGAGATTTTAATTGATGGAATTAGCATAAGAGATTTTGATTTGACTGAATATAGAAAACAAATAGGCATAATTCCCCAAACACCATTTTTATGGGCTGACACAGTAGAAAACAATGTCAAATATTGCTGTAATTATGTTCCTAGGGAGAAAGTCATAGAAGCTTTCGAAAAAGCCGGAGGATTTGAATGGGTAAGTGAATTATCGGGAGGATTAGAAACAAATATTCGAGAGCGAGGTAGTTTGCTCTCTATGGGTCAGAGACAACTATTAGTATTTGCTAGAACTATTTTGGAAAATCCATCAATTTTAATTTTAGATGAAGCAACCGCCTCAGTAGATCCGTTTACCGAAACAAAGATTCAGGAGGCATTGGAGGAAACAATGAAAAATCGGACCTCAATAGTTATAGCACATCGATTATGGACAGTACGTCATGTAGATAGAATCATCGTATTGGATCATGGAAAAATTATTGAAGAGGGAAATCACGAAACTTTAATGACGAAAGGAGGCAATTATGCAAATCTCTATAATACATATTTCAGGCATCAATCTCTGGAATATATTGAAAAATTTGAGAAATTTCAAAATAACAAAAATTGATAATGTGGAATTGGATTTTTTCCGATGGATTCTAATTTTAGAAAGATTTTTATTACTTTTTCAAGTAATATATAACCGAGATAAAAGGAAATTGAGTCCAACATCAAAAGTGTCATTCCGATAACAATTTGGATAATCTCTCCCGCTAATAAATCAATAACGGCATCTATCGTAAAAAAGATAAATGCGCGTAATAAATTAGTTCCTTTTAGTTTTATTTCTGAATCTTTTTCCTTTAAAGATATCATGGAAAAGTATAAACCCGTGAATATAAAACCCAATAGAAGAACGATTTTCAGAATTTCCATAATCGCTGTATATTCAAATTTAAAAGTACTAATCTTAGTTCCAATATATGCGGGGTTTATTATTAGACTATAAATTATGTAAATTTCATAGAGAATTGTGTAAACTCCACTTAAAACTAATAGTGGGGTTTTATATTTGTTGATGAAGAAGTTTGAAAAAGAAATCATCCATAATTTAAATCCAAGAGGCACTAAGAATCCCATCGCAATCAGAATTAATGTTTTAAGATAAGAATCTAGCGTAATTATCAATATAAAATTGATAGCTGTATCCCACCATGGCGACAATAAAGTCATCCAAGCTAAGCCCACTAAAGCAAGTTCTTTTCTTTGTATTTGAAATATTTTAAAGTAATTATCGTCCCAATAGATATAACAATCACGCCGAAAATAAAGCTAAATATTCCTGTTATACCCGACAGAATTAAGTTCAATTTAAATCACTTATTAAGTGTATTTTGG
>WJKD01000254.1 GCA_014729315.1 Promethearchaeota archaeon
GTCAAGCAACCCTAAATGAGCGTTCAATAGGGATTGGTGACAGCCCCAACAATCTGAATTTTGCATAAAAGCTACTTTAACTGCCATTTTATCTCCTTTATTTAGTTTTTATTATTTGATATTATTATTGCCTAATTTCTTTTCGAAATAGGTAATTAATATTTATTAACGAATTTATTAATAATTTCTTCTTAAACTGAAAATGGGTGTTTCTTAATAATGAATAATAATTCAAAATAGAACACAAATATAGAATCTTAAAACAGAAAAATTAGGTAACTGAATATTTATTCAAAATCAAATACGAAATGTGAATATTAAAGCGAGCGTAAGATGTTAATGAATAATTATTCACTTTTCCAGAATCTAACCCAATTTATGATATCTTTAATCATACATAGTTTAATAGGTAAAATTGAACAGAAAAGAGCTGTATATTTTGGATCTGAATAAAAAACTAAAAAGAAATTAATGAAATTGAAAAACTCTAACGAAAAAGTGAAAGGGAAAGGGTCAATTTAGGAAATTAAGTTGAAACATTTATTAATATAGCCTTTCTTGATTAGTTCGTACTATCATCTTGTAGGGCCACACTTATTTTTGAGTTAATTCGATCTGAGCCGAAAAGCCAGGAATTATCCCTTCATAATCAACGATGGCTTTTTCTTTTAGCTTTTTAAGAATTAAGCGAACACCCTCGAATTCTTCAGCGCACAAATCTTGCAATTTTCGATAGTTTAAATTCCCATCGTTTTCTTTCAATTTTTCAATGATAAATTGTTCTTCCTTTGATAACTCTTCCATAATATTTTATACAAGCACTTTAATTTAAACTAATGGTTGATTGTTGTTAGGGTATAATGAGCAATTTCATAGTAAAACATTGAGTATCTTGAAATGGTCTAATTTAATGAATCTTAATAAAAGGGTCATATTTTGTGGAAAAAAGTCACGACGATTTTTGTCATCGTATGGACAATTCCAAAAATTAATTATATATTATTGGACACATTACTTTATTTTGAATATATATTCTTTATTTCCATAACAAAATCAAATATTCAACAGTAAAAGGACTACAAAAAGAGGAATGAAAGAAATCATGATAAACGAAATGTTAGATTGGACTATTAGTTTAGGAATCTGGGTAGGCATTATGACTGTAATCGCTGCCATTATTTTTACTTTATGGAAAAAGAATCGAGGTGGGATTTAAATATGGCTGATCTTGGAGTGCAAATCTTATAGTGGGCAATTTTTATATCTTATCTCACCTTCCTTGCTATTGCAGGCTATTTTGCTAAGAAAAAGACAAAGAACTTGGGCGATTTCATGGTGGCGGGAAGAAAGATTGGACCAATTCTGTTAGGCTTATCATTCGGAGTAACTTATTTCAGCGCAGTAATAATCGTTGGAGGAGGACAATATTCGTGGCTCTGGGGGCTGAGTGCAATATGGATAGCATCATTAAATGTTCTTGTGGGTGTCTTTTTGATATTCATTCTATTTGGAGGGAGGACAAAATCGTTAGGTCAACATTTTGATTCTCTCACGGTGCCTCAATTTTTAAGCGAACGATATCAAGAACCAAAAATTCAAACTTTTACTTCTATTGTTATTTTATTTTTCGAAACCATTTATCTTGTTTCGATATACATGGGACTAAGCCTCTTAATCTCAATAATTATGCCTCAAAACCCTCTCGCATATCCCTTTGCAGTAATAATCTGTGGAGCTATAACTGTCGTCTATTTAAATATCGGAGGTGCTCATGGTGCAATTTGGACAGATGCTGCAGAAAGTATAATAATGCTGATAGGCGTATTCTGCATTTTCATTTTTGGAATTATCGCAATTGGAGGATTTGACGCCTTTTTAGTCACTTTGGGAGAGATTGAAACAAAAGAAAGAATGGGCAGCGGAGCTTTAACTACATTTCCTGGGGCGGGAGGCTTTGGAGTGATTGGCTTTATCCTTGTTACTTCTTTCGGAGTATGGGGGATGCCTCAAATGATAACACGGTTTTATACTGCAGAGAAACAGCGTTCTATTCGCTGGGGACTCGTCATCTCGTGTTGTTGGGCGTTTTTTATCGCATTTTTAGCGTATTTTAATGGAGTTATTGCAAAAGCTTATTTTTGGCAAAACGATAAAACTACATATAACACGATTGAAGCAGGTGCGGGAGAAGCAGCAATACCATATCTGATGGTGGCAGTTTTGCCTACAGTACTCGTCGGGTTATTTTTAGCCGCTGTGACTGCAGCTTCGTTAACAACGGGAGAAAAGGTCATCATGATTGCTGCGAGTGGTTTTTCTATAGATGTATATCAACATAAAACGGGTTGCTCAGATGACAAAGCTCTTTATATCACAAAAATTACCACTACGATGGTAGTAATCGTTGCTGTTTTCCTTGCTTTATTAAAACCAGGAGCTGTGTTAGCACTCTGTATGTTTGCGTGGGCAGCGATAGCATCGACGATTCTAATTCCATATGTATTTGGCTTGTTCTGGAAAAAGGGAACCTCTAAAGCAGTTATCGGAAGTGGTGCATCCGCTTTAATTTCAGCAGTATTATGGTTCCTTCTTTTTAGAGGATCAGCCGCCTGGGCAGCGGTTGGTTTAACATATCCAAGTATACTTGCTGCGATTGCAAAGTTCCCCGTTTTAGTCACGCCTTGGATGGTGGTAATAATTGGATCTATTCATGAATTCATAGTATCGCAACTTATCGCATTGATTATGTTTCCGGTTGTGAGTATTTTAACAAAGAACTCAAAGCCTTCTGATGAGTTTTTAAACAAAATTTTTAGGATCATGAAAGCCTCTTCTCACGAGGAATAAACTCTAAAAAAATTTCATTTTTATTTTTTTTTATTTACTCATTTATCACCTCACCTTCGAATTCATTAGCATGCTCTCGTGGTGAATGTACCGATAAATAAAAAAAGTATGGTGGAAAGTTAACTAAAGTTAAAGTAGATTTTTTTATTTTTGTTTACCTTTTTTTTAAAAGTAATATTTCAAATCCTCTCTAGCTATGATTATATCTTCGGGATATTTTATTTCAGTATTAAAAATATATATGGATAAAAATTATACAAATTTTGGAGGTAAATCTAATTTTTCAAACCCTAGGTATGATTTAATTTGTTTAATTGTTTGACTTTCTTTCAAAACAAGCATTTTGGAAGTTCCATGAGCTAATAACCTTCCATTTTCCATACTAATACAACCTTCAGCGAGGCAAATCTTCCTACCAGTTTTAATGATTTCGCCCTTAGCAGATAAATTTCCGTTATTTGCGGGTGCTAAGTTGTTTATGTTTAAATCTATAGTGACCCATCCGATATTGCTCTTCATACTGCAATAGACTGCCCAATACGTTATTGTATCAATAATTGAAGAATAAACGCCTCCATGTATGTTCCCAAAAGGATTTAGATGCTTTTCTTGAAGATTTACATCCATTAAGCAATATCCTACCCCAATTTCTTTTACTTTCATCCCAAGGAGTTTGAAATAAGGTGAGTTATTAATGAGTTCTAATACTATGGTGAGATGGTCTTTGTTTAATTTACTCATAATTCAACGGAATTTGTTTGTTTTATTATATGGATTCGACAAATTAAATTAATTTAATAATTATCGATTTTTTCTTGATAATTTTGCTTTCTTATTGAGTATGGTCATATAAGTTTCAACGGTGTTCCTTGGAGGAACGATCTCATCATTTTTCTTGATGAGCGATATAGCATTTTCAAGACAAGTTGAAACACATAATCCACATCCAATACATCTTTCAGTATCAATTCTACTTTTTTCCCCTTCAAATAATATCGCATTCATATTACAGCGTTCTATACAAGTTCCACATCCTATGCATTTATCATAATCAGTTTCTGCGTAAAAGTTCGTCGCAAATAATTTACTAGGATTATCAAATCTTCTCTGTGAAGACAATACCTCGCAACAACATCCACAACAACTACAAATAACCAAAGGTTTCTGAGAATTTGAAGGTTGTAGTACTAGGCCATCTTTTTCACCTACTTCGAGAATTTCTAATGCCTCTTCTTTAGTTATATTCCTCGCTAACCCATTTTCTACACGCATTTTAGCGAAGGATCCAATTGCTATGCAATTTTCCCTTAAATTTGTTTTTTTACAAGGTTCTCCAATTAAATCTTTTCCTATTCTACAAATACATTCTTGAACTGCTATGAAATCAGATTTATTTAAAACCTTACGGACTTGATCGTACATAGCAACTGAAGATTCGTCTTCTACAGCTTTTTCAATAGGAATTGTGCGCATCTGCGGGATACCCGTCTTATTATACCCATTTTCAAAATAAGATTCGTAAAAATACTTAAAGGAATTTTTGGCAAATTTTGGAGTAAGACTTCCTAATTGCATTTCCCAGATTCCAATCAAGAATGGAACATTATAATAGCTCACATCGTCATTATTTTGAAGTTTCATGATAAGACCCTTTTTAACCATTGAATCCAGTTTTTCCCTAAGAGTATTAAGAGAAATTCCTGTACTTTTCAGTTTGCGATGAATTTTTTGTAACTTATTTGGCATGAAATTCAATTTAATCCCAATATTTGCTTCTTCGGGAGTAAATAAAGATTTAAGTAATTTCATTTCTACTCCTGATTCAGATTTGGGAAATCCCACAGGCATTTTGTCTAAATGTTTTTGCAGATCTTCATAGATATCTTTACTTTCTTCTCTCATTTTATAATTTCTAATCTTTTTAGGATAAAATCAAGCGAGATCTATTTAAAGAGTTTTCACCATAAATAAACTGAGTGAAAGTTGAATATAACGGGCAAAATAATTGATTGCTTTTAATTTCAACGAATACTAAGAAAATTTAGAATAATCCCTAATTTATTTATAAATTAAAATTAATCATATCCAATAGGTATAAACTAATCCGGGTTAGATTTGAATATTAACTAAATTTATATTATTGATTGGATTATTCTTGAAAAATTAAAATATTCATCCTTATTCGTAATATTTGTAATAAATACTACAAGTTCCTTCATGAGATACCATACACGGCCCTATTGGATTTAATGGTGTACAAGATTTTCTAAACAACTTACACTCATAAGGATATAATTTGCCTGTCATAACCAGATGACAAGAGCAACCAGGTGGAATGTCTTGTGCATTTTGTATTTTAATATCGAATTTCTTATCAGCATCAAATTTTTCGTAATTTTCTCGCAGTGCTAAACCCCCGTCTAAAATTCTTCCTATACCTCTCCAAGGCGACGAGATTTGATAAAAGACTTCATCAATAATTTTTTGGGCAACAATATTTCCTTCAGTTTTTACCACTCTGGAATATTCGTTTAATGTTTCGTGTTTATTTTTATAAATTTGATCCAATAGCATTGTAATTCCAAGTAAAACATCGTTTGGTTCAAAGCCGGCAACTACATTTGGAACTCGATAAGCATCAGAGAATAATCTAAAGGGTTTTAAACCAATTATCGTTGAGACATGTCCTGGAGATATGAATCCGTCGATTTTTAATTGATCGATCCCCATTAATAATTCTAAAGCTGCGGGTATTAATTTGTGAGCGCATATTACAGAAAAGTTTTCGGGAGGGCGTGACTTCAGTTCGTAACCAACTAATGGAACTGTAGTTTCAAATCCAATTGCAAAAAAGACTACTTCTTTATTCTTATTCGCTTTAGCAATTTTTATCGCATCGTTAGGTCCATAAACAATTCTAACATCGGCTCCTTCAGCTTTTATTTCCGCTAAAGAAATATTTGTTGCTGGAACACGTATCATATCACCAAAAGTAGTTAAAATAACGTTTTCTCTTTTTCCTAATTCAATTGCTTTATCGATATCTGCTGCGGGACAGATACATACCGGACAGCCTGGACCTGAAATAATCTCTAAATTATCTGGTAAAAGTGTTCTTAAGCCATATTTTGAAATTGTATGCTCGTGAGTTCCGCATACATGCATCAACTTTACCCTTCTTTCTAATTTATTCATTAAATAGTCAATAGAATTAATAAGTTGTTGCGTAAATTCCTTACTTTTCATAAGTGCTGTTCCTGGTATCTCCATGATATTGAAAAAAACTTGTTAATAATTAGACAGTTTTAGTTAAAATAAAATTACTAATTAGGTAAACAGCAATATGCATAAATAATTTGTTATGATATCCTAAAAACACTAAAATTTGAAAGTGAGTTTATTTGAAAAATATGTAAAAAAAATATAAACTTAAATGGAATAAAATTGCATATCCAAAATATTATATTTTTATGATTTATGTAAATGATATAATTTCGTATGAAGTGTTTACCTAATCTTCTGTTAATCTTTGAAGTAGGAGCAATAAAGAATGAGTAAACTGAATAACAAAAGCGACAAGAACTCTGAAAATATATATAAAGCAATATTTGAAAATTCGCAAACAGCTATGTGCCTCATTGAGGAGGATACTATTATTTCTTTAGTTAATAAGAGATTTGAAGAATTATCGGGTTATAAGAAGGAAGAAATTGAAGGAATACTAGGATGGAAAGATTTTACCTTAGAAGAAGATATAGGTAAATTGACTGAATATCATCAAAAAAGAAGAGAGTCTTCTTCCTTAGCTCCCAGAACATACGAAACCCATTTTAAGGATAAAACGGGAGCAGTTCGAGATGTTCTAATTATGATTGATATGATAAAAAACACAAAATCTAGTATTGCTACCGTTTTGGATATAACAGAACGTAAAAATGCTGAAAGAGAACTTCGGCAACATCAGAAGTTATTAAATAACATTCTTTCAGCTTCAAGTGTCGGTATTGCACATGCCCAAGGGAGAAAAATCAAATGGGCTAACGAAGCGATGGAAAAATTGTTTGGGTTTAAGAATAAGCGAGAATATTTAGGAAAAGATACGAAAATTCTCTATGCTTCAGAAGCAGAATATCGAAGATTGGGAAATTTAATTTATGAGATGGGTAGTAGCGGTAATATAATTGAATCGGATGTTAGGTTAAAACGCATTGACAACGGAGAGATCTTTTGTGGACATGTAAAAGTAAATGTTTTAGATCCCAAAAAATTTAGGAAAGGGATTATCGTTAGTATACTGGATATAACAGATCGCAAAAAAAAGGAAGAAGAATTAATAAAAGCGAGCAAAATAATTCAAGAAAGCGAACAGAGGTTCAAATCTTTTATTGATTCGAGTCCAGATATCGTATTTCTGAAGGATAATAATTTTGAACATATTTTAGTTAACGATGCGTATCGTAAATTTGTTGGAAAAGTAAATAAAAGCTCCATTATAGGCAAAAGTGATTACGAGATTCTCCCAAAATCTTTAGCTGAACAATGTAGAAAGTCGGACATCTTAGCTCTTGAGATGGATAATACGATAATTGCTGAAGAAAAGGGAGAGGACGGACGAATCTACGAGTCTAGAAAATTTCCTGTTTTACTCAGCGAAAATAAAAAAGGTATAGGCGGGATAATTCGAGACATAACTGAAAGGAAAAAAGTTGAGGAACGAGAAGATTTTCTTTATTCTCTTTTGATACACGATATCAAGAATAAAACAGGAAGTATTAGAGGATATTTTTATATGCTAAACGAGCTGGCTAACTCAGAAAAAACCAAAAATCTAATTTCGAACGGTATGAAGGTGATAGAAGAAGAAGAAAGCATTATTAGGAAAGTTGGCACTTTAAGAGAGATAAAAAAGGAACAACTTAAGATTATAGAGTTACCTAAAGTGATCTCTTCTGTGATATCGGTTTATGATACACCAGCTTTAAGAAAAAAAATAAATATTCAATACGATAGAAATCATTATTGTGTGAAAGCAGGCGATTTGTTAGAATCATTAATATCTAACTTAATTGAAAATTCCATTAAGCACTCTAATTGCAGAGTTATTAAGATTCAGGCAAAAGAAACAGGTAAGAAAATACAACTAACCATCGAGGATGATGGAATTGGAATTAACGATGAAGACAAGAACAGATTATTTGAGAGAGGATTTAAGAAAGGGAAAAGCGCAGGTTCTGGTTTAGGAATGTATCTTGTTCAGGAAATAGCTCGCAACTACAGTGGAAGGGTTGAGGTTAAGGACTCCACATTAGGAGGAGCAAGATTCGATATTTATTTACTCAAGGGTTAATATACTAGATTCTCTGAATCCCTTTAGCAAATCCGGGGTACCGGTTCACCTAAGGGCATATCTATAAATCTTGTACCTCCAACAATCGTTTCTAAAAATACTCTTCCTGGATTATTGGATTTTACTTCCCCAATAATTGTTGCTTCTTTTCCAAGTTCAGTTTTTTTAATTTTTTTCAGAATCTGGTCGGCGTAATATTTATCTACCGAAAGAAGCGCCCTTCCTTCCGAAGCGATATTATACGGATCTAATCCTAACATATCGCAAATCGCTTGAACTTCTTTTTTGATAGGAACTTGATCCTCTTGAACGTATATGGATACTTTAGATTTTTTTGCCCATTCATTTAACGCACCAGAGATTCCACCTCTAGTGGGATCTTTCATCGCGTGAATTCTATTTAGTTCTAAATCGCTCTTCAATCTACTCATGATTTCTTGAAGAGAAGCCACATCAGATTTTAATTTGGTAGAGATTCCCAAACCCTCTCTCAAAGCCATAAGAGCTGTTCCGTGATCGGCAATTGAGCCGGTTATAATGATTTTATCACCTATTTTTAGGTTTTTGTCTTCAACTTTTATTTCTTTATTTTTAAGCCCAATACCAGTAGTTGCCATTATAATTCCGCTTAAAGTTTTACTGGGCATAACTTTCGTATCACCCGCGATAATCGCGATGCCGGCGTCTTTAGCAGATTTATTGAAGGATTGAACAATCCTCTCGAGTTCAGAAAATTTGAATCCTTCTTCGATTATAACTATTGACGTTAATGCTAACGGCTCCGCCCCCATCATCAAAAGATCGTTCAACGTTCCGCAGATACTTAATTTTCCGAGATCTCCACCTGGAAAAAACAAAGGAAAAACCGTGTGTCCGTCAGCAGTAACGACGATTTCCTTATTATAGTTTAATAATGGGATGGTCGCACCGTCGTCCAATTCTTCCACACCAATCCCATCTTGAATCTTTTTTAACGAGATTCCATTCGTAATGAAATTAATTAACTCTTCTTGTAAGATGCCACCAGCTCCATGTGCTAACCGAATTATTTTATCGCTTTTCTCTTTTACCATATATATTAGAAAGAAGATAAAATTAAAAGAGTTTATTTTAGAAATATAAAAAGAAAGATTATCTTGAATATAATTTAATTCAAATTATTATACATTAATTTTCATTTTTTAGCAACAAATTAAGAGCATCAATGCTTTCCTGAGCTATAAGTTCAGGATCTTCATTCCAATACTCTTCGTTAAAAAGTTCAATGGAAAGCCATTTGTCGTATCCTATTTTACGTAATTTCTTCACAAACATTTCTAGATTGAAGAACCCTTGACATGGTAAAATGCGGTGCGAATCTTTAAGCTCTTGAAAAGGTTTTTCAATAGCATCATTAATATGAACTAACCATAGTTTTTCTATGGGAATTATTTCTAAACTAGTTAAATGGTTTTCACCGATAAAAAAATGAAATGTATCAATTACTAGTCCGACATTCTTTAAACTCTCATCACTAAGGATTTCTAAGCAAAAATCAAGTTTTCTTACCGAACAATTAGGAAATCCAAGAGGTTCAAAACTCAATCTAAAATTGTACCTATTTGCTAATTTTAATAATATTTTCAATCTTTTAATAGTTTTTCTTTTAATGGTCGCTTTATCCATGTAAGGGTCGTCTAAAAAGCTAGGAACGGTTATTAAGTGATCACATCCAATTTGATTCCCAATTTTCATTAATTCTTCGGAATATTGGCAAATTCTTTGGAGCTCTGCCTCATTACATAAAGAAAATAATTCTATAGCGTTTATACTAATACACTCTATATTATTTTCAACGAGTAAAGTTTCTAACTCTTTTAAGGAATTATGCTCAATGTAGTCAAAAATTTGATCTCTTCTTAATTCTACTCCACTAAAACCTACATTAGAAACGATTGGGATAAATATATCTATCTTAGTTGTTAATAAGGTTGCGTGATTAATTGCCAATCTCATCTTTAAATCGAAATTTATTTAAATCAAAGTTCTATTATTGGTGTTTCCTAATGTTTTTATTTTTAAAATCGCTAATATTTAAAGGATATTGATTAAATAAATAGTTACTTATTTAAGCTTAAAATTTTTCGTTATAAAACTCGATATTTAAGATATACTGGTAATTAGTTTCTTTAAATTTCTCATTATAATCATTTAATTTATATTTTTTAACGATTTTATTTACTTGGATGACCAAGAAAACAGTCGAGATAGATATAACGGGCATAGTTCAAGGCGTTGGATTCCGCCCGTTTTTATTTAATTTAGCAAGAGAATTAGAACTCCGCGGATATGTATTGAATAGAGGTAATGCTGGAGTTCGCTTAGTTTTACATGGAGATGCAAATACTATTGAAAAATTTTTAGAAGATGTGAAAAAAAAGAGACCAAAAATTTCTTACATTGAGGATTTAATTGTAAAAGAACACGAGAACCTCCAAACTTTCAATAAGCTTGAAATTAGAAAAAGTGAGCCTGGTCGGGGAATAAGTCTTACTTTACCTCCAGACATAGCAGTATGTGAGAATTGTCTACGAGAAATGAGAAATCCCGATTTACAAAATTATTATATGTATCCCTTTATTGCGTGTGCGGTATGCGGACCGAGATATACCACAGTAACAGCTCTTCCATACGATCGAGAACGATCAACAATGCAAGAATTTCCTTTCTGCAAATCTTGTTTGAACGAATATTCTGACTTTGATAATCGGCGATTCCACGCTCAAACCTTTGCATGTGCTACATGTGGTCCCAATTACACGCTTTACGACAATTTTTACAAAGAAATTAAAAAGCCAAACATCTCAGAAATTCTAAACGAGACCGCCAAGAGAATTCACGAAGGAGAGGTTGCTGCAATTAAAGGAATCGGGGGCGTTCATTTAGTTTGTTTAGCGAATAACGAAAATGTCATATTGAAGCTAAGAAACAGAAAAGGGCGCAGAAAATATAAACCATTTGCCTTGATGATTTCAAATTTAGAGATCATAAGACCTTTTTTTAATATATCAAAAGCGGAAGAACAAATGTTAACATCTTTTCGCAGGCCGATAGTATTGATTGAGAAAAGAGAAAATTTTGAATATTCAAATATAAGCGACTTGGTTGCTCCAGGATTACATAACATCGGCTTTATGCTCCCATATACGGGAATACATCATCTCCTATTTGATTTTATAGGAAATGTGCCTCTAGTCTACACAAGTGGAAATAAATCAAATATTCCAATGGGAATTGACAATAATAAAATCTTTAACCAGTTGCATCATCTCGCCGATTTTTTTCTCTTACATAATAGAACAATCCACCAACGAGCTGACGATAGCGTATTACGAATGCATAAAGATAAAATCAAACTAATTCGTCGCTCGAGAGGTTTTATTCCCGAATATTTACCACTCCCGTTTGCTGTGAGGATTCCAGGAGCGATAGCAACAGGGCCCGAATTAAGCGCTACCGGTGCTGTATTGAGACGAAATAGAATCTTTCCTACGCAGCATATTGGTAATATTACGCACCTTGAAACTTTCGAATTCTTAAAAGATGCAATCTTTCATATGAAAAACCTACTACAAATCAAAGATTCAGAAGTCAAATTTATTGCCTGCGACGCTCATCCGGCATTTATAACAACTCAATTTGCAAAAGATTTAGGAAAAAAATATGAAATTCCAGTTTATCCAATACAACACCATTTTGCTCATTTATTGGGATTGATGGCAGAGAATAAAGTTGAAAGGAACGAAAGAATAATAGGAATCAGTACTGACGGTGTAGGCTACGGAGATGATGGAAACATCTGGGGTGGGGAAATTTTATTATCATCCTATAGAGATTATAAACGCTTTAGTCATTTACAATATCAACCCATGATTGGGGGTGATAGGTGTACTAAATATCCTGCACGTATGGCTGCATCTATCATTCTGAACTCCTGCGACATTGACGAGGCGAAAAGAATTTTTAAGAAATTATCTCTTTATAAGGATTTAGAGCACAAAGAAAAAGAACTAAATGTAATTCTTTCCCAATTTAAAAACGCTAATAAAAAATTTCCAAGCGAAAATATTCCGCTTTCTAGTTCTACTGGTAGAATATTCGACACCGTTTCGTACCTTTTAGGAGCGTGTAATCTCACGACTTATAGAGGGGAGCCCGCAATGCGATTAGAAGCCTTAGCTGCTAAGGGTGATCCTTCTAAAATTGATATGGTTATCAAATCTTATCAAAAAGATGGAAATTATACTATTAATACATCTCAATTGATTCTTGACATAATCAATCTTCTAGAAAATACAAAACACAGAAAACCCGATATTGCTGCGAGCTTTCAAATACAAATAGCGAAAAGTTTTGCTAATCTAGCAATTAAAAAAGCAAATCAGTATGAAATAGATAAAATCGGTTTAACCGGGGGAGTTGCGTATAATTCTATCTTTTCTACTACGATAAAAAAAGTAGTCCGAAAAAATGGTCTTAGCTTTTTAGAACATCATTTAGTTGCTCCTGGAGATGCGGGGATAAGCATTGGACAATTAATAGGAGGATTCTTTAAATATTCTCAAGAGTGAAGAAAATTAGAATTTTATCTTTCATTCCAGAAAATAGTAATATTTTATGCATCATTCTATTGATATAGTCAGCATAAATCAATTATAAATAAAATATTTTACGGGAATCCATCGGGATACCATTTTTTTATACCTAAGATAATCTTTGCCAAAGATTTCGACTAACCTCTTTTCTTCGTAAGAAGCCATGATGTTAAATATAAAAAAGATGAAGAGCCAAATCATCAGCATTATTAAAGACAGATTTAAGACCACAAAAGACAAATAAACTAAGATAATGCCCAAATACATAGGATGTCGAACAATACTAAAAACTCCATCTGTCAAGAGCGTTTCAGAATTATAAACTTTAGGAGATACCACTTTCCAAGATTTTATTATTAAAAAAAACGAAATGGCCAAAACATTGATAAAACCAAAATATCTTAAAAAGTCTATAAAAAATATGCCGTATTTTATGTGGAATTTGAAAAAATGCATATCTAATAACCAAAATACGACAAAGAGCATAATAAAAATCGCTTCTAACTTGTGGGAATGAGGAAATTCTGGTCCGATACCACATCCTTTTTCTGATTTCATTATGATCTAAAAAAGTAGAGAATTATTCTATAACAATGTACTTAATTTTTAGCTTAATTATATCCCTCTAATAATTTATAAACTCATATTAAAAATTGAGAGTAATTAATAAGAAAATATTCGCTTGGGATAAGAATTTCTAATCAATTTTAGTTGATCTTAGCATTCTTTTTAGTCTCTGGAGCTGTGCATGATATTCAAAACTAATAATTTTGGCGTGTTTTTCTGTTAGATGAGTGATAACTTGAGTTTCAGGGTTGATTTCAAATCCTGCTCCATCTATTTCAATAAACGCATCGTAGAGATTAGTTACTTTTGTGATGGTATCTCCAGGTACTATTAGTGAAACAGATCGTAATCCTCTCGTGAGATTAAAGAATCTCACACTGTAAGCATATAAGTTCCAACTTATAATACTCCCCCCACTGGCAAAATTATAACTCGAAGAGCCTCCAGGAGTGGATATAATCACTCCATCACCACTAGCTTGAAAAATATCGCCTCCAACATCTACCTCAAATTTGCCAGATTTTCCATTCGGCCTTCTTATAATCGCTACATCGTTTAAGATGGGAATCCTTCTCTTTCCCACTTCGCACGCTAATAAAGGTAAAGATAAGGAAGTATATTTATCATTCTTAATGTCTTGGATAACTTTTTCGTCCACTTCGTTTAAATTAACCGCCGAAAAAAAACCTAAGCTTCTCCCATCCTCAATCTTCATTCCAAGGATTTTGTGTTGCGGATATTTGTGAAAGGCATTTAATACTTCTCCGTCTCCACCGATAGCGATTGCAAAATCTGAACGGCCTTCCGGTATCTGGGATTTTATCCATTTGATGTGTTTATTTAATTGGGGATCGTCTAACTTTTTAACTTTTGAGGAGATGTTATAGTGAGCTTGTTTGACCATTTTCCCACCTCTCTATAATTAATAATCCAAGATTTAAATTCTCTTATATAATAAGCGTATTTAATCTTATTAATAATTCTAAATGTGCCATTAACTCATTGATGTTTAAATAAGGAATAATAATTTTATAAGCTCTTAGCATGAAAGTAGGATAGATTTTAAAATTGGAAATTTTTCATTTAAAATCGACTTTTCCACTATTTTTATCAAGATTAAATTTATTGCCAAAAATGTAAGAATTCAAACAATAGTTCATAAACTAAAATGTTTTAATATAACATTAATCAATATTTTTTTAGAAAAAGCCTAATTTCACATCACTATGTCACCGGATAGCTCAATAACCCTAGAAAATGTATTTAGTGTCATTAAGGAAAACGCTAAAGGAAATATCGGAATTATATGTCTCAATGCCATCATCGAGTTAAGCTTGAAAGAAGAATTAGAAGAGTTCCTTAAATATCAAGGAATTCAAATCCCTTCGGACAGCAATTTAACAAATTTAGAGATTTTTAAATATATTTGTAGACACTTTCATAACAATTATTTAGCCGACGATAAAAATCAAGCTTTATATTCAGATAGTTTAAATTACATTGGAGACACTATCTTAAGGGATAAGAATTTATACAATAACCTTGTTATGAACGATTTTCTCTCTAAGAAAGAGGTTATAAATGTTTTTAGCGATTTTTGCGCTGATCTTGGAATATCTGTATATTCAACATCTCAAATTGAGGATTATTCCTTAGATTTGTATTTAACTAAAAAAACCCCTTTTCTCAAAACCGAAGCTGTGTTTGTCAGGATGGGAAAAGAGTTGGACGAAGCTGAGTACGCGGAAACGTTAAGACTTATGGAAAAATCTAGCGAGATTGCTTACTGGACCGTCTTGGTTATAACTCCTTTAGGTGCTGCTAAAGTTGGTTTACACAAATTAATAGGTGATTTAGATAAATTGGGAGTTTGGTTGTACATAATTGATCCAATATTACAGAGAGTACTTGGAGTTTTCAAGGGTAGCAAATCCAAAACGTATGATTCAGATATAAGGGATAATTTTATCCAGAAACTACCTCGCGAGCCAATCAGAGCACCCTCCCAGATTATAAAATTTTCAAAATATAACTTAGAGGATTCAGAATCTTATAAAACAAAAGATTTCCGCAAATACGAGATTTTAACGCAAGACAAGCATAAGAAATTAATCGAATTTTTAAACGAAACTCCCGAATACCGAAATATTTTTAATTCGATAATAATAATGCATCAATCTACGGGTACTCCAATGGTTTCTTATTCTAAATCCTTGAACAAAAACAACGAAATTTTAATATCGGGATTTTTAACTGCGATGGACGATTTTGTTCAAAGAATCGGAGGAGCACGATCAATGAAGGAAATTAATTATAAGAACTTCTTTGTTCAAGCAGCCTATGGTGAAAAAATAAAGCTCGCTTTATTCCTTTCAGAACCCGCCGACGAAATATTAAAAGAGAGATTATCTTATTTTGTTAATTATTTTGAAAAAAATTACGAATCTGACATCAACAAATTCCGAACGACTGGAGATACTGCGTTATTTGAAGATAAAGAGATCGTGCCCATAATAAAACATGTGTTAAAAATTTAAAAATTCCTATTTTTCTTCGTTATATACTCGAAAATCAGGGGTTAAATATTTGATAAATAAAAAGTTTATTAACCAACAGAAGTAAGAAATACTATAGAATAATTAGTTATCCAAAAAGGAGATCTTTTCCTAGAGGGTTCTAAATATGTCAACTTCCAATGAAATTATTAACGAAATTCTTAAAGAGTCAAAAGGACAGTATGGAATCTTTTGTATTAATTGCATATTCATGCATAGCTCTTTTAAGGATTTAAAAAAATTGGCAAATGAACATAATATCGTTATCGCTGCTGATTCTAAGACAAAGATGGACTTTTTAAGGGATTTTGCGATACATTTCTATGTGCAATACAAGAACAACGAAGATATTGAAAACCAATATGAAAGCTCGTTAGATTATATGGGAAATACTTTATTAAGCTATCCTGAAATTAATCAACACCTTTCAAAATTTGATTTTATTGCTAAACAAGAATTAATCGATGTTTTCTCTGACTTTTGTGCAGATCTCGGTATATCAATCTTCGACACTTCAAACATAGTTGAATATTCTTTAGATTTATATCTTACGAAGAAGACTCCATTATTGAGAACAGAAGCGGTATTTGTAAGAACTGCCGTAGAATTGGATCAAGAAAATTATGACGCCACTCTCAAACTTATTCAAAACGCTAAAATGGTTTCCACGTGGACTGTATTTGTTACAACCCCCGCAGGCGTATATAAATTAGGAATGGAAAAGTTGATCAAGGATATGGAAAATCTCGATACATGGTTGTATGTTGTAAATCCTCAACATAAAAAAATTTTAGGGATAAGCAAGGGGAAAAAATCAAAATCGTATGACACAGATTTGAGGGACATTTACATCCAGAAACTTCCTCGAGAACCTGTAAGAGCACCTTCTCAAGTCATAAAGTTTTCAAAATATGAATTCAACGAGGACGAATCCTATAAACCAAAATCGTTTTTTATGTTCGAATTACTCCCAGAACAGGAATTTGAGAGAATAATGGAATCTACAGCTGAAGAAAAGGCTAAATATCAAAATATTTTTAGAAACTTAATCGTAATTGACATTGAATCAGGAATTTCAATATTTTCTTATTCAGGACAAAAGAGCATAGACGAAAACCTCATATCTGGATTCTTAACAGCGATGGATCAATTTGTATCTGAATTTGGTGGAGAGGATGCTTCGATGAAGGAGATTGATTATAAAGGTTTTTATGTTCAAGCAGCATATGGTGATTATGTTAAAATTGCTTTATTTCTTTCTCAACCCTCTGATAAAATACTTAAAGAAAGATTAGACTATTTCATCAAACAATTTGAAAATAACTATACTCTTCAAATAAAAGAATTTCGTGAAACGGGAAGTGTAAATATGTTTGATAGGAAAAAGCTTATTGATTCAGCGAAAAACCTATTAAAAATATAATAAAGATCTTCTCTCCCTCGATAATGATCTTTTATTTATTTCTAATATCATAAATCACGGAAATGAAAAAAAAGAGAAATTTAATTTTTTAAATAGTCTTTTCCTTAGTCATTCAGTATCCGGCTGCGCCAGCGGCTCCTGCGGAGCCTAAAATAGCTACTATAACTATAGCCGAGATAATTATGAATATAATTATCCAGATTATGAACAAGATAATCAGCACAACTATCACAAATACAATAGACTCGCCGAATTCTTTATTGTATAACTTACTCGCTAGGAATCCTCCAACGATAATATTAATAATTAGGGCAATTATTCCAAAGAAGAAGCCACCAAGCAAGATATTGATTACTAACCAGAAAAGGTTCAATATCAATGCTGGCTTTAAGTCTGTGCTCCATCCTTTCTTACCGGCCCACCACTTTGTCACGAAAACTCCTACAAAGAATACAATTATTGCTACAATAATTGCTGCAACGAACGCAGCAACTAAAATTTCCATTTGGCCTAACATTTGGATCACTAATGGATTTATTTTTTTTATTTTTGATTTCTTCAAACTAGTAAAGTTTGCTTAATCTTAATTGTTGCATTCTCCTATATAAATCCTTTCCTAAAATTGATAATATGTTCCATTCCAAAATATTTAAAATGAGATTGATATAACAGACGATAGACTTTGATTTATTGAATTCAAAAAAGTGAATATAAGATACAAGTAGTGTTTGGTAAATGTTGAAATCACGAAGATGAAATTATTAGATCGCGGTTTGAAAATAAGTAAAATTTTTGTTTTTTATTAGGTACAATAGACTTAAGTTTATCATGAAGAATTATAAGAAAATTGTTCCTTGCTTAGATGTAAAGGATGGCAGGGTTGTCAAAGGGATTAAGTTTATCAATCTTAGAGACGCAGGAGACCCAGTAGA
>WJKD01000255.1 GCA_014729315.1 Promethearchaeota archaeon
CGTATTAGAAGAAGAGATAGTAGCGGGATTTGAGGAAGACGAATTTGAACATGAAGACGAGGATATTGTAAGAAAAAGACAGGAGATTATGAAATTTTGGCAAAAACCAGAGTATAGGGTTTTATTAGATAAAGAGCTCGCGAAAGATTCTGAAGTAGCATTTTATGATTTAGCAAATCTGGTAGACAAATTTTTCGATAAAATGTTGAAGGAAGATGTGATTAATTATAAAATCTCCGGTATTGCACTTAATACTGCTGCGGATTTACATCACTATAAAATCACTAGTATAATAAAAGAAGAAGAAAAGATCCAAAAACAAGAAGAGCTTGAGAAATTACGAAAACGACACAAGAGGCGTATTCCCGAATCTCTTCCCCAACCTGTACAACCAAAATTGAAAGTTTCAACGAAAAATGAATTATTTGACGCAATGAGGTCTGCTATCATTGAAACAATGCAAAAGAAAGAAAAACTTAAAAGAAGACGAATCCGAAGAGAAGAGATCAAAAGAAAAAAAAAACAGGTGCGCTCAAAAGCAAAATTGCCTAAAGAACTTTTAAAACATATAAGCGGGAAAGAAGAGACAATTCAAGAAGTCCACGAAGGATTTTTTAAAAAAATTAGGGCAAGTATTGAATTAAATAATAAAGAAGACACCAGTTTTTTCGAAATCCTCGATATTATAAAAAGCGAAGAAGAAAGCAAATTAGGAAGAAAATTTGCCTTAGTTAGAATCTTCCTTGCTCTTATGTTTTTGTCGACAGAAGGTCCAAAAGATAGTATAGAAAAATTAAAATTAGAGCAAGACCAAGAATTTACTGATATTTCTATCAAGATTACATAATTATAATTAAAAATAATAATCTTTTATATAGGGAATTGATATGAACGACACCAGTAACGAAAAAAAATCTGAAGAATATAATCCCAAAGACGAGAATCTAAATAAAGACAAAAAGGAAATCTCATCAGACGAAGCTCTAAAAATGGATTCCTCAGAGGAAGAAGAATTAATCGAGAAGAAAGAGCTTGAGAAAATGCCCTCAAAAAACGAAAATCGAACAGAAAAAACATCAGATGAAGAATTAAATATAGAAATAAGATCATATCGGAAAAATCTAATTGAGGCTGCGCTCTATGCTTCCGGAAAAGCACTCACCATAGAAGAAATAGCAACAAAACTGAATCTTTCCAAGAATGAAGTAGAAGAATTAGTAAACGAATTAGCTTACGATTATTTAGACAGGAATTCTGCTCTTATTATAAACAAGGTTGGACAAGGATTTCATTTAACTCTGAAATCTGAATATATCGAAACAGTTTCTGATTTTGCCACAGGAGGAGCAATTGCTGAAAAATATTTACGAACGCTTACAGTTATCGCCTTAAAACAACCAATTCTAAAATCTTTGTTAGTTAAATTAAGGGGTTCTGGAGCTTACGAGCATGTTAAATATCTTAAACGAGAAGGTTTAATTGATTCAGTTAAAAAGGGTAGGAGTTCTGAATTAACTACAACAGAAAAATACGCAGAGATGTTTGGGTTACCGAAAGATATTCACGCAATGAAAAAAGTTATGATTGAACAGCTGGGTATAGAAGAAAAAGAGAACAAAGAAGACTAAACGCTTATTTTTGAAAGGAAACAATAGTTCAAGTGGCAATATCTTCGCAATAGCAAACTGTCTAAAACTTTTATTCTAAGTAACTTTTATAAAATGTAATATCTAATCGAGATTAATTTATAGAATTTTGTCGGATAACTACTTAATAGACCGGTTTTCAAGATTCAAAAATGGGATTCTAAATCTTCTTATCTCCGATCCCTTTATCATTGTTCAAATGATTATTTTTTTAATCTGTACGATTATTATTATAATATTCTGCTACTATCTTCTCGTCAAAAAGAAACCCGTTAAATTTTATAAGTTTATCTCGGAAAAGGATAAAAAAATCATTTATATTACCCTTTTTCTCTGTTTTATAGTTTCCTTTTTGTGGGATCTCTATTTTTTTGCCTTTACTAAGGATGATGCTTTTATAACGTTCAGATACTCAAAAAACTTCGTCAATGGCCACGGAATAGTCTTTAATCGCAAGGGAGATCCCGTAGAGGGGTATTCCAATTTTTTATGGGTCTTATTGAGTACCATTCCTATTATATTTAACCTTGAAATAGTATTATATACGAAGATTTTCTCAATTGTCCTTAGTTTCTTCACTATCATTGTTTTATACAAATTTACGGCATTATTTTACGACGAAAAATTATCTCTTATAGCTCCAACGCTATACGCCCTCTATTATCCCTTTCACCTATGGACCGTTGGATGCCTAGAAACTCCTTTGTTTGTACTATTAATTCTTTGTTCTTATTATTTTGCTTACAAGGAAATTTCGAAAGAAAAATCCATTCCCACAATTTCGGTTTTATTTTCCTCTCTATTATTCCTTGCCCGTCCCGAGGGTATAATTTTTGTTTTAGGTCTCGAGGGGTCGATTCTGCTTTATTACCTATTCTTTGAGAAAGACCTTAAAATCATAAAACAGAGAATTTTTTCCATATTACTCGTTTCTGGTGGCTACTGCGTTTATTTTGTATGGAGGCTCTCTTACTACGGTTATCCCTTCCCAAATTCATATTACTTAAAAAGATCTATCTTTATATCGATGGGAGCAATTGAGTATGTGTTGACATTTTTAGTTTTCACCTTTCCCATAATTGTGTTTTCTATTTTTGGTGCATATAAAATGATTAAGAAAGAAAAAAATTTTAAAAACTTTTTATTTTTAATAGTCCCTATCCTACTAAACATCGCTCTCACGCTTAATCTAGATGCATTCAACGCAGCACAAGGATTTAGGTATCTTTTGCCATCAATGCCGTTTATTATCGTTTTTTCGGTAAAATATTTTAAGGATTTCCACCTTAAAAATGAAGGAAATTACGATTGGCTGACAAATCCTCGAAAAAAGATAAAGAGCTATCTCCCGTTTTTTTTTATCTTTTTACTAGTTCTTATTCCGTTATCGGCTCCAATTGTGCACAAGAATGTCACGTTCAACGATGTAAACGAAAAACATTATCTCCTTTCTCAATGGTTCGACGAGTACGTCGATGATGAGGAAACTGTAGCATATATAGATATGGGTATCGTCCCTTACTATTGCGACTTAGATTTTATTGATATGTGGGGTTTGATGGACGAGCAAATCGCACATGAGGGATTTTCTGTGGATTACATACTCGATCAAGAGCCAACTTTTATTTTATTTAAAGTTTGGGGTCCAGACTTTTCTGACGACGACGAGTTTGAAGCAAATTACACGCTATTCTTCGAAATAGAGTGTGAAGAGATTAATTCGTATATGGAAAGAATCACTTATGATTTAAGCATCTATAAAATTAATACTTATCATATCTCCAACTCTACCTTAAAAGATCTTTTTGATTGAATATCCTTATTAAAAAGTCAAATTTAAGAATAAGCGATATTAAGAATATATATAGACTTTTAACCCAAGGTTATCTATATTTTCCTTAAGGTCGTATTTTCGTGGGATATTCTTTTCATCTGAAGGTTTAATGACTTCGAGTTTCTTAATTCTTATTGTATTGGTAATATCTTCGCTCATTTCCTCAATTCGATCTCCTTTGTGATCATCTGAAACAATTATTACTTTCGGTAATTCTTGGTTCAACGGAATCTTAAGAGTTGATTTGAAATTTCTTAAATTTCTTATAGTTTCAATTACGAGTTCTCCTTTTGTTAATTTTTCTTCACTAAGATTCTGATAAGGTTCTGGCCAGCTTTCAAGATGAATGGACTCCTTTTTTTGAAATTTGGTATAAATTATCGAATAAATCTCTTCCGATATGAATGGCATTATTACTGCGAAAATTTTTAAAAGCCTATAAAATAAATTTAAAGCAATTCTTAAAGAGCTAGCCGTTAGCCTCTCGTCTTCTGCATAGAACTTATACTTGATTGCTTCTATATAATTATCGCAGATCTCGTTCCAAAAGAAAGGTCTTAATAAAGTAAACGCTTCGTGCCAGTTATATCCATTAAAATAATCGGTTATTTGTTTTAAAATATCGTTGTATTTGTGATAAAAGTAAGTATCAATTGGCGTTAGATCTTTTGTATTTACCCTTAAATCGGAAATATTTACTTTATTGAGGTTAATATTGAGAAATCGGTAAGCATTCCAAATCTTCGTGAGGAATCTTGAAGCCCCAACTAATTGCTCGAACTTTCTCCGATACTTTTTGTCAAACTTATCCTTAGGCATTGATTCAATTTCTTTTTGAATCTTTTCGTCAGAAACAGGTTGTTTGGTCTGGAGATTAATCCAAGTATATTCGAATGGATAATCGTCTCCAAGAGAACCCAACGCAGCCCATTGTCTGACGGCATCAGCGCCAAAATCGGGCATCACTTCGTCAGGACTCACGATATTTCCAAACGACTTCGACATCTTACGACCATCAGGCCCGGCAACCATACCGTTTATCATTGTTTCGTCAAAGGGCGCTTTTCCCGTGAGTTTTTTACACCTAAAAAGCGTATAAAACAACCATGTTCTTATTATTTCGTATCCTTGAGGCCGATGAATTCTTGCGTTCTTATATGTTTTTTCAAAGAATTCGTCGTCTTGAAGCCACTTAGCAATTGCTAACGGAGTAATGCTTGAATCTATCCAACAATCGCAGACATCTTTTTCTCCCTCGATCTGATCGCAATTACATTTTGGACATTTCTTGACGGGAGGATCAACATTGACGGGATCTAAGGGCAAATCTTTTTCTTTAGGAGGAATAATTTTTCCACACTTTTTACAATACCAAAAGGGTACCGGAGTACCAAAGACACGCTGACGGGATATTACCCAGTTCCAATCTAATCCCTCCGCCCAGTCCAAAAGTCTCTGTTTGTGCTTTTCAGGATACCACTCCATTTTCTCTCCCGATTCTATAATCTCGTCCGTAAAATCCTTGACATTTATGAACCATTGATATACAGGTAGATATTCAATAGGCTTTCTGCACGAGGATCTTTCCGAATGAATGACAACGCGATGTTCGTAATCTTTGATGTTTACTAAGAGCCCCATCTCGTCTAAATCTTTGACGATTTGTTTTTGAGCTTCCTCAATAGTCATTCCTTGATATTTCGAATTTTCGTTCATGTGTCCATCTTCTGTAAAAATCTGAATCTCTTCGAGATCGTATTCGAATTTCCATCTAATATCCATTTCGTCTCCGTATGTACAACAATAGACGATTCCCGTTCCGAAATTCATGTCAACATCTTTATCCATATAAATCCTTACTTCCCGATCAGTGAAAGGAATTTTCACTTTAGCCGCCGAGAGATCATAATATCGATCGTCGTTTGGATGAACAAAAACAGCAACACAAGCTTCCATATATTCAGGACGAGTTGTTGCGATGGTCACGAACTCATCTTTCCTTCCAGCTATTGGAAGTTTAATTTGCCACATTTTTCCTGGTTTATCTTCGTATCCTACCTCAGCTTTTGCAACAGAAGTTTCGCAATTCACGCAAAAATGAGTAGGAAACTTTTCTCGATATAACCAACCCTTCTGATAAAAATATAAGAGAGAATATTGAACTTTTCTTTTGTAATCTTCGTCCATTGTTCGATAAGTGTAATCCCAATCCGTGGAATATCCTAACTGATCAAATTGCGTTCGCATGCTTTCAATATTCTGTTCGACCCATTCAACGCATTTATTAAGAAATGCTACTCTGTCGTTTTTAGAAATTCCGTAATTCTTCTCTACCGCTAGCTCTACCGGAAGACCGTGGCAGTCAAATCCTTGCGGAAAATAGACATTGAATTTCCCTCTCATTTTTCTAAAACGAGCAACAAAATCTATCCAAGAATGGTTTAGAATGTGCCCTAAATGTAGCGTACCGCTAACAAAAGGAGGAGGCGTGTCAATTGAAAATACTTTTCGCTTTTGATCGGGATCAAAAGC
>WJKD01000256.1 GCA_014729315.1 Promethearchaeota archaeon
CCCCGGGCTGGTGGCAGCAATGTTCGAAAAGATCGGTGGCATTGTCCATTATCTGTTCGAAAAAATGGCGCAGATCGACAATGTAGGCGCAATGTTCTACTCGGATGACATTGCGATCAATACAGGATTGTTCGTCTCGCCGGATGTCTACAAAACATACCTTTTTCCCTGGATGCGCAAAATCGGCGACCTTTGCCAGGAGCATGATTATCCCTTTATTTATCATACCGACGGCAATATCTGGAAAGTGCTGGACGATCTCAAATCGTGCGGCGTAAATGCGATCCATCCCATCGAGCCGCAGGCAATGGACATCAGGGAGCTGAAGGAGAAATATGGCGATACTTTCTGCCTGATCGGCAACGTGGATGTCGATCTGCTGTCCCGCGGCAGCCGGGAGCAAGTCATTGAGCGGGTAAAATACTTGATTAAGGAAATTGCACCAGGTGGCGGTTATTGCCTCGGTTCAGGAAATTCAGTGCCAGAATACGCGATACCGGAAAATTTCGCGGCGATGGTGGAAACGGCGAGGGAGTTGGGGGAGTATTATTGATTGTTGGTTGATATTAATTTTTATTATTAGTCAAATGAAAAAGTCAAGAGAAAAAATTTTAAAAGTAATAAAAAAAACTTACTGGAGAACATCTGGTTTGATTTTATGGTTATGGCTTTTGGATGCTATAATTACAAAATTTAATCTTATATTTTGGTTTACGATTCCAAATCAGGTGCTGTTTTTTTTATTGCTTGCTCCAATTTATTATTTAATAAAATTAAATTTTTGGGTTATTTTTAAATTTTTAATTTACTTACTGGTATTTCCTTTTTGGATTCCAATATTGAGTATTAAACTTATTGTCTTGATTGTCCACTTATTGAATTTTATTTATTCAATTTCTTATAAGTTTATTGATTTAACTACCCAAACAATTGGCACGCTTTGTTTGCTTCTTGGATTTATTTTAATTCAAACTATAATTATAAAAATTGATTTGTATCAGTATCAGCTATATCTAATTATTTCAAATTCATTAGTCATGCTCTTACTTATTCTTTCTGTTTTAAAGTGGGCTCATGATCCATATAGACCTGCAAGGACTTTTCAAAAATTGATAATTAAAATAGGAGAAAAATTAAAGAAGTTATATCATGAAAAGATCATTCTGCAGACCTTAATAAAAAAGAATTATAAAAAAATAAAAGACGAACTTGAAACACTTAACAAGCTTGAAAAAAAATTTATTTCATTCAAAGATAGCAATTTGGAAATGACGATTAATTTAAGGAAAAATATAGCGATTGTCTCCATCTTTGTATTTTTTCTCCTAATTTCTGTAATAGTTTTTGGTTTTGGGGGATCGATTTTATGTTTCAATAGAATAGCATTTGAAGAGGCTACAAATCAAGAAACAAACATTGTTTTCTTTGAATCACTGCCGGTGAATGCTTCCTATTTTGAATGCGTATTTCATAGTTTTACTATTATGACAACATCTCAAGATTTTAATCTCGGAAATACATCTAATTTAGCTAAAATGATAGTAGTTGCTGAGATATTATCAATATTTTTTGTTTTTTCAATGATTATATCCATATTTTTTACAAACCTTGGCAGTGACGAAAGCCCAGCATTGCTAACATTGGGCGATGTGAAAAGAGCATCTGAATCTACAATAAAAGATTGGAAACATCAATTAGAGTCATCAATTAAACCGACAGCTAAAAAATTAGATGTCGAATCACAAATAGATAACACTAAAAAAGAAAGTGAAAGTGAAAGCAAAACCTAACACAGTACTCAAAAAGAATGCAAGGATTGTATTTAAAATAGAGTTGGGCATAATGCTTTTGGGGATTTATTGATTAGTGCCAAATTTGGAGTGCAAGAAAGCCCTTGCAGCCCCTTAGTATTATTGTTAATTTAAAATACAAACATTTAGCAATTAAAATTAGCAAATAGCAAATCAGTATCTGGAGAAAAATAGTGAGAGCAGGTTTCATTCAATTTGATTGTAAATTTGGGGAGGCGGAAGAAAATCACCGCAAGGTAAAAATTATGCTGGCGCAGGAACAGGCGGATTTGTGGGTGCTGCCGGAATTTTTTCATAGCGGCTATCTGTTCCAG
>WJKD01000257.1 GCA_014729315.1 Promethearchaeota archaeon
ATCTTGGGATAACTCCTAATCCTGCTATTATTCCAAACTCTTTATTCGGACCTTCGAAGTCAAGTATGATAAACCCCGCATCGGACCCATAGACTTGGGCGAGTAATATAATGGTGTCTTGAAAATCGTATATTTGTTTCAATGATTCTAAATTTATTGGTGAAAATGGCGTGTTTGAAGTCATCCACGCTCTATTATAGACCTGCATGACGCTTGGAAGGTCTTGCTCGGTTGCTTCTCTTATTTTTGCGTGAAGTATGTTCTTATCGACCTTTTCTTGAAGTTGTGCTTCGAATTCGGGCGTAATTTGTGCTACTGGCAATTTCATTTGAATATAAGAAAGCCCCTTTCCTTCGATTTGATCATGTATTTTTTCGATTTCTTCTTTCCCTTTTTCTGCTGTTTCCATAGAGAGAAAGAAACTTCTTATGCGTTTCTTTTTAAAACTTGACCTAGAAGATGGCATAAATTTTACCTAATTATTCTTTTTAAGAGTATTCTTAACAATACATATCTAATGAAGCAAATAATTATAAAACTTCTTCATCAAGTAAAAAATCCTTTTTTCGATATACCCTTTTCTCATACTCTTTAAACCCGATCCATTTTATGAATGATTGAGATCCTAAATTATCCTTATAGACTTCGCACCTGAGTTCCTTGACGCTGTTTTCTTTAAAATAATTCCACGCGGCCATACCGAGAACCGTACCGAGACCTCTTCTTTGAAATCGTGGGATAACTCCTAAACCTGCTATTATTCCATATTCCTTATTTGGGCCTTCAAAATCTAAAATTACAAATCCCGCATCAATCCCATATACTCTAGCTATAAGAAAAACAGTATCAGCATCCTCAAATATGCTTTCTAAAGATCCTACTGAAATTGGTCTAAAAGGAGTGTTAGTAGTTAGCCAACTCTTGTTATAAAGATCCATTATAATATGAAGATCGTCGCTTGAAGCTTCTCTAATTTTTGCATGTATGAAATTCTTCTCAATTCGTTCTTTAAGCGAATCCTCGAATTCTTGAGTAATCTCGTTTACAGGTAGACGCATCTGTACGTAGACCATCCCTTCTTTAAATACTTGTTCTCGTACTTCATCTAAATCAGTTTTATCCTTCGTCTTAGTTTTAAAAGTCGAGAAAAACTCTCTAATTCGTTTCTTTTTCAGATCTAGCTTAGTTGGTCTCATATATTATTTGAACTTATAATAAAAGAGTTTTAAGTAAAAGAATTTTTATACCAACTTTAACTTTTCTCTTATTTGAGTTTGGAGTTTGCTATTAATTAAGGATCTATTAGTTAGTTGAGCGATTCCTTTTTCGATACTATTCTTAAAATCTGGATTATTGAGAAGATTTTTATTTTCTGAAGAGAATTCAAAATTAGATCGAACTTTCATATCGTCTTCAACCTTTGAAACTAAAATTGAGCGCATTTCTTTGAAAGATTCCGAAAGACTTTCGTATAGTGAATCAGAATGAGCCGAAAGGTAGCCAGGTAATAAAATATCCATTCGTTCTTCCATCATATCCTCGTTTTCTATAAAAATTACGTAAACAGGCATATAAATCCATTGTACTGGTTTAGAGAATAACTCTGCATCCGTATCTCTAATTGACCATTCTGTAAGTTCTTGAGCCTCTTTTAAACAGTTTTGGGTCTTAGTATGTAAGATATTTTTAATCTTGATAAACAATTGCTCAATTTTTTTTTTATATTCTTCAATTTTTTCAATCTGTTCTTTTTTCTCATGCTGATAAATAGTTAATTGCTCGTCTCGATCATTTAATTTAACTCGAACTTCATTTTTATATTTTTCTAATCTCGTTTTTGCTTCGTTTTCAATTTCAATAGCCTTTTCCTTCCATATTTCGTATTTGCTTCTTAAAGAGTCAATTAATTCTAAAAATTTTTTTCCTTTGACTTCGAGATAATCGAAGTGCTTCTCAAAAGTAGGTATTAAATCTTCAAAAACCCGTGATTTTAGTGATTCTTCGCTCCCAAAAAACCTATTTTTTTTCAAAATTTCCTGTAAATCTCTTTCGATAGTTTTAAATAGAACTGAAATATTTTCAATAATATTTTTTTTTCCGGAAACCCTCCATTGGTCAATTTTATCCGATTCCACCTCGATTAATTTTTTCATTTGACCAGCATCTATCTCCTCAGATGTTTTGTTTATTTGCGAATTATATCGTAAATCAATGTCCTTTAGTTCTACATTTAAATTAGTTAACCATTTATTGATTTCTTTATCAATTAAAGATATTTGTGATTTCCATCTCTGTGCATTTCCTTTCATAGTGTCAATGCAGTTTCTATATTCCTCAGAAATATCTAATGCTTTATCAGTATTTATTATTGTATCTAAAGGGGAATAATTATTGATTGGTTTATATTCTATTTTTGGGATTAGTCTTAATAACGAATTTAAATACTCTGGATTAATTAAACCGGGAATGTTTAGGGTTTGAAATTCAGATTCCTCGCCTGTACCAATCTCTTTGGCTTCGGTATCTTGATAGGTAAGAATCTCGATAATTTTTTTTAATATTTCGTCTTCCTTACGGTTATCGACATTTCTAATGTAATGGCCAATTAAGGGTTGTCTAGGTGGATTGCTGAATTTCCCCTTTTTAGAAAAAATCCCTAAACCATCAAGAATCAGATGGGTAGAAATAACGCCTTGGATACTTAAAAGAGGCCATAATAACCTTGAAAAACTTAATATCCTCTCCTCAGCGAGATTTAAATCCTTTGTTAATAAATAAAACGCAATAGTCATTTCTTGATTCTCGTTTAATGAGTACACACTCCCATCCGAATTAAGTAAATAAGGAAGTAAATACTGATTACCATGGATTGACATTTTGTATCTTGCCTTTACTTTTATAAAAAAAAATTTATTAAATAATTTTAAGCAATTCTACTATAAAATTTTTAATTATTAGATTACTAAGTATAAAAATATAAATTTTAAATGGTATATTTCTAAATTAATATGGTTAACTTTTTTTTAAGAATCTCTTATCTTAACTGCTCGTAATTATTTGCAATTACAATTATTAATAGCGAACATAGAATAATCAACGGTGGAATTGTTGATTCAAAATGTTGCCATCCCAAAAGTTCAAATAATCCTTGAGTTATTCTTCCCGCATAATAAAGAAAAAATCCTAACGCGTTTAGAGCGTACGATCTTCTAAGAACTCCAAAGGTTCGAATAGCCAAATATATAAATAGAAAGGGAATCACTGCGATAAATATCGGAAGTAGTATAAAATTCAAGATAAATCTACCGACCGGATAACCCCAGATCGTTATTAAGTCTATATCTAAATCATATCTTTCCACGAGATTTGGATCCATAAAAAGACGATCGGGAAGAGTTAATGCTAAAACACCTACGATAATTGGAATTAATATGATTGTAATTCTTATTAGAAGTTTGATCGGTGGTGTCAAAAATTTTTGTAATCTACTATTCTTAGGAGTAGGTTCACCCTCTATTTCAGGAGGAAATAATAAGACTCCTAAAACACCCATAAGACAAGCAATAGCTAACCAAGAGCAAAAAGTTGCTAATCGATACCACAACATTAAAGCTTGAGCCACTTGCTCGTTAGGTAATCTCAACTCAGGAATAAAGAAGTAGTAACCTATGAAAAAACATCTACCAGCTGCAAGACAAAGGAATAATATCGAAAAGAATAACCAATACAACTTTCTTGAAGTTCTGTATCTCATAACTAAAAAGTACGCAAACAATAGAAAGTAATAACCAACAATTACAAAATATAAACCGCTTTCGATCATGTCGTAAAAATCGATGTATCTGTAGTTTTGATCAAAAATCATGCTAATTCTCTAAGTAATTTTGTTAGAATTAATATAAATAATTATATTATTTTTTTGTTACTTTTATCTTTTTATTATATTTATTCTTTTGGTCTTCTTGGATATTATCGCGAATACTTAAATTTCTAATATTATCAAATATTAAAATAATAAAGCAAATGCTTAGAATTAGTAATTAAGAATAACGTTTTAAAATGATCATTAAGGATAATATCGAAACTTTTAATAGTTTAATCAAACGACGAGGATTCATATGGGGACCCTCCCCGGAAATATATGGAGGGTTAGCAGGTTTTTATTCGTATGGTCCCGCGGGTATGGCTCTTAAAAATAACATTCTCAGCCTTTATAGAAGGGAATTATGTTCTTATTTTGGATTTAGCGAAGTAGAATGCCCCACTGTAATGCCAGAAATTGTATGGGAGGCATCTGGACATTTAGAACGATTTATTGATCCGGTTTTAAAATGTGAAAAATGTGATACCATTGTTAGGGCAGATAAATTTCTTCAAGAAAAAGTGCCGGATATCATGGTAGATGGCCTTTCACACGAAAAAATGGAAGATCTTATAAAAACGCACGATTTAAATTGTCCAAAATGTGGGAATTCTTTTGAAAAAATCCAAGAATACAATTTAATGTTGAAAACTGTCGTTGGAAACGATGCGATTGCTTACTTACGACCAGAAACTGCTACTACAACTTATTTGTTATTTAATCGGTTAGATCAAGAGGCGAGAAGAAAATATCCAATAAAGGTTTTTCAATACGGTAAAGCTTATAGAAACGAAATATCCCCAAGACAACTAGTACTGCGTATGAGAGCTTTTGATCAATTTGAACTTCAGCTATTCATTGGGAAAGAGCAAGAAATGCAGTTTGAAGATTATGACAAAGTTAAAAATAATAAATTGCCCTTATTAGATTGGATGCTTCAGGAAGAAAACATAGATAAACCACAAATTATAACTCTCAAGGAAGCTATAGATTCAAAAATCTTAAAGAAACCCGCTTATGCCTATTGTCTTTATCTTGGGCATTATTTAACCAAAATTTTAGGTTTTGACGACGATGTTATAAGATTCAGGCAACATAGCCCGAACGAAAGAGCACATTACGCAGATGATGCGTGGGATCTAGAAATCAACACTACCCAATTTGGTTGGGTAGAAATTTGCGGAATCCACGATCGCACAGATTACGATCTTCGAAAGCATGGGGAATATTCTAATAATGATTTTGCGATTAGTATGGGAGAAGATCCAAAAGAAAAAGAGGTTCCACAGATACTTGAAATTGCTTTTGGAATAGACCGAATAATATACACGCTTCTTGAGAATGCTTTCGATGTGGAAGATGGCAGAATCAATTTAAAATTGAAGGTAGATTTAGCTCCAAATACAGTTGCGGTTTTTCCCTTAGTGCGAAATAAGGAAGAAATTGTTGATTTGGCAAAAGAAATTCATCAAGATTTGATAAACTCTCGTATCATTTCTTTTTACGACGAGTCTGGATCAATTGGGAAACGATATCGCAGACAAGATGAATTAGGAACGCCCTACTGTGTTACAATTGATTATGATTCTTTAGAAGATTTTACGGTGACAATAAGGGAAAGAGACTCGATGGAACAAGACAGAGTAAATAAAGATGAAATAAAAGATATTATATTAAACGCAATAGGGTCGGTTTAAAGCTTTATAGCATATTGATTATAATAAAAGCGTTCAATTGATTCTTTTGTCTTAATTTCTAATTCTTGGTTTCTATGGAATCTAGAAGTTAAGTTTTTAGTAAACCATATTTCCATTTGATCAAATTCAAGCTTTCATCGGAAAACCAGAAAAAAATTTTAAAGAAAAGCATTTTTTAAAAATATAACTTGTGTAATATAAAATTTCATAGAGTAAAAAAGTTAGATGAGTATTAAGAATTCTATTACTACGCTAAGGGGAAAAAGGATCAGAAAAAATCATAAAGTTATGAGAAAAGCCTTTTGTCTGGCGATAATTAGCATCTTTTTATTAAGTATTGTCCAGATTAACTTCATTAATCAGTTAAATACAGATCAAAATCCAAATTACTCTAATGATTCGAATAAATTAAACGATAAAATAAATTTTCCTTTTTTATCTTCAGAATTTGAGGATCTTACTCAAGATCCTTATACAACAAACTTTTCCGATATATGGAAAGCTGTAAAAAATAATTTTAAATCTTCCTTAGATTATGATCGAAATTTATATGTAGGAGAAACTAATTCTTCGGGAGAGATCGAAGATAACAATGTTTATTCTTTAGATAATCTCCTCTTATATAATTCGCTGCTAAGACAGGATTATGATGGGGAGAAAATAATAGAAGCGTATTTAGATTTGAAAGACACCCCCTTGTATTACGAAGGAAATCTTTCTGATAACGAATTTGACTATGGGTTTATTGAATCCATAGATGGGACTTCGGGGAATATCATTAATACGAATCGTTCTCTTATCGATAACTTACAACCGATTTTTTCTTTGATCGAAAATAGTGGAAAGGAAATTGAATCTCAAGTTCGTAATGAAGTAATAGAATCGTTTGAACTAATTAATTCGTCAGCATTTTGGAACGATACTGACAAGGGATTTTATCAATACAATTCAAGTACCGAGGAATATAAATACTATACGCTAGATAATTTATATGCGATTTTAGCGAATCTGTTAATTTATCAATATAGCAGTGAATTTCCGACCATTAAAGACAGAGCATACGAGTTAGCGACCGAAACGATGAATAGCTTATTGAATAATATGTGGGATAACACGAATCTTGGATTTTACTTAAACGCAAAGAGTGGATGGAGCGGAATTGGCACTCAAAATAGGCGTAAGTATCTAGACGTTAATGCTTTAGGAATTATTGTTCTATTAGAATTTTGGAAATACGATGGATTAAATAATGATTCAGTCTACTTCTTAAATGCTACAAAATTATACGAAAGATTGAATAAACCCGTTCTTTCAACCCCTGGAGGCTTGTGGAATTCTTCATATGATGCTTTCGGTTATTTTGCATTAGAGAATTGGATAGGTAACTTACTTCTTGACCAACAAAAAATTGATTTAGAATCTAACGCAAAGATGATGTATGCTTGTCTTAAATTTTTCGAATACACCGGAAATATAACCTACTATAATAGAGCCATCGATCTATATAATTCCTTTGAGGAACATTTTTACGATACCTCTGCAGATGGATATCAAACTTCCAAGGGTTCAATAATAGATCCAAACATTAATCTTCAAGCAAATTTAAGGTTAGCAGAATCGTATTATAAAGCCTTTGAGGTTTATAATAGTACGATAGTAGATATTTACTTCAATTTTACGGGAGCTCCAGATTTCATTATGAATCAAGATATTATAAATCTAACTTCTAACTATAAGTATAAAAATATTGTAACATATCCTAACGGAACGATAATTGATACAATTGTTTACGATAACATAACAGACGCTACAATTAACTACATATTTAGGTATCCGAATGCTACAGAAATAGAAACTCTTACAGACACCATAACTCAAAATATTACAAGATTGTTTTACCCGATAACAGACCAACTTCCATTTTACGACAGCTATTCTATTGATGTAATTACAAATACCTCGCTCTTCGGCTTCGCTACCTCATCAATAACTTTTAATGTTATATCAGGCTTGGTCAATGGTACAATAGCGGGTTTAGACGATGATACTTTCTTATATCAAGCACAAACTATTAACATCACTTTACCAATAACTAGTAATTATAATTATAATCTTACTTTAAATATTACTTTAGAAGCAGAGGGACTGTCTTCTGAACCATTAATAAATATTACTTTTAATAATAACACTCAAACTAAAGTAGCTCTTAATATTACGGCAGATTTCGATACAGAACCTGGATTAAAAATATTTCATATAATATTTACTAACGCAAGCGTCACTTATTTAGATGTGATAGCTGAAATAGAAGTAGAAAATGCTTTATCCTATGGAAATCTTATCTACGATGGTGAAGTTGTCGAGGGAAATTTCATATCCATTTCTTTAAAAGCGATAAACTTCCTACCTAATAATTCGCAAAGCTTTAATTTACTCTTTTCGGGAGATTATATCCTAAATCAGAATAATTCGATAAATTTAGATGAAAACGAAGAGAAATTGCTAAACTTCAATGTTCTTGCTATTACTGGAATCGTTGATGATCAAATTGAAATAGATATGGGAATTTACAAAGGGAACACGATGATCTATAGTGAAATACTCTATATTGATATTCTTCAGCCGTTTGAATTAATAAGCATTGAATTTCCAGAAAAAATTACGCAGGGAGTGACTCCAACACTCACTATTACGATTCAAAATAATCAAGATTATAACGAAGAATATTCCCTTATAATTAACGGTGATGATGTTGATCCTGAATTAGAAGAACTCGTTCCTGGCAGAAACAAAATTGAATACAAAATAATTAGGTTATGGAATCCATACGAAATAGGAGAAAAGCAACATGAAATTGAAATTGAGGATAGTTCAGAAAACACTATAATTAAAGAATATATAGAATATGAAGTACAATTATCTTCGTTTAATTTAGTATTTTTTTACTTAATTCCAATTATAATTCCTATAGCTGTAATATTGATTTATAAAAACAAAGATATAAAGAACAAACTATTAAGACGATAGAAAAATGACGATTACTAAAAATCTAATCAAACGAAAAGGTTATTGTGTCTTTTTAATTACTTTGATAATATCCAATTTTCTATTTGGAGCCTCTATTTTTTTTCTGTCTAATACTTCCCTTAAAAATTATGAGGAAATCGATTCAGGAAGTGAAGATTTAAATGATATTTCTAATCTGAAATGCTCAGAAGATCCTCTCTCATACACCAATATATATCAGAATACTACCCTTGTTCGCAGAGTTTATGAGTCCGTTTATTTTCAAATAAATGTTTCAGACTTCGAACCACAAGGTGCAAATTACACTGAGATTGAGATTACCTATTCTAATAACTCTCTTTTCAAGGAGAATATGACATTACAGTCAGGAACATCTAATAATTTCACTTATACATACACTCCTAGGTATTACGATCCTTTAGGCTATCAGAATGTGGTTTTTGCTATATACAATATTTCATCCACAATATTGAATACTAAAACCACTAAAACTAATTTTACCATTAGAGCCAATTGCGCTGCTATACTCAATAACACTGATTACAAAAAAGACGAATATGTATCCGCTCAATTAGTTATCGAAGGATCAAGTAATTTCGATTGGGTTATCGATGTTGTGAATAACACAATAGAAGGTTATCAGAAGTCGCTATTTGGGATTGGAGAAAACTTATTCGATTTTACTTTCACCATAAACGAATCTTTCGAACAAGTTAGTACTTATTATATTAAAGTAAACCTAACGAGAACTAGCGATGATAAATTTGATGTCTATTATTTTAAATTTTATATTCTTAAACCGGATTCAGTGATAATCTCATCTTCGATTAATTTCAATCCAAGCTCTGTTTTTCGTACAGAAATTTGCCAATTGACCCTTAATACGAGCTATATAGATAACAACTTAATTCCAGCTTTCTTAAATATAAGTCTTTCCATTAAGGATCCAAATGATAATACGGCAGTGTCCGTTGCGCAACTTGACAATAACCTCGATGGAACTTTTAAGACAAGCTTTTCGGTTGATGAAGATCGGCCTGCAGGACAATTCAGATACACTTTAAAAGCTACATACAAAACGAGAGAATTCGAGGAATATTCTGGAAAATTAACAATTAAAAATAATCCTCCTGACATAGATGGATATACTATAAGCGATTACGAGACAGGAGAGCGAATATCAATTCTCTACGGAGAAGAATTGGTATTTGAATTTGATGTTGACGATATTGAGGGGTTATCTTATCTTACTTTAACCTTAGAAAACGAAGAGGGAGACGAATATATCATTTCGCGAGAATACGACGACGACCTAGAAATTACAGTCAGAACCGTTGATTTAGTTACTGGTACTTGGACAATTTATGTTTCTGTTACGGACGAGGATGGCGCAACTACCGAGTTAGATTCTGATTACGACGATGCACCTCAACAAATAACTATTATTCCCGATTTATTGAGCGATATTATTCCTTGGATTATGCTAATC
>WJKD01000258.1 GCA_014729315.1 Promethearchaeota archaeon
CCACCAAATAAATTATACTATAATGATCCAAGTAAAGGAATAGTAATTAAAGATCGTTAAATCGATATAAATATCTAATCATTCGTTTTTCTTTAAGAGTTCAACAACCCTATTAAAGTGGAAATTGAATTCAATCCTACATCATAATAGAATGAAATTTTACTTTAGTTAAAGTAAAAAGAAATATTTATAATAAAATAGAGATTTTATTTAAAAACATAATAGAACGATGAATAAAGCTCGGAACACATAATTGATTTTCAAATAAATAAAATAAAGAGGTAATGAAATGGAACCTGAAAAAAACTCAATAATTAATGCTTTGATTGAAAAAGGTGTAACAATACCGAATCCTTGGTCCGTAGAAATTGGTAAAGATGTAGATATTAATATGATATCGTCCAAGAATGTAATCATTCACTCAGGGTGTAAAATTTTTGGAAAAAAAACGCTTATTATGTCCGGAGTTAAATTGGGTGCGAGATCGCCGGTAACTATTAAAAATTGTCAATTAGGGAGAAATGTTGAACTAAAAGGAGGTTATTTTGAGGAATCTACATTTTTAGATTCTGCAAATATGGGTGATGGTGCTGAAGTTCGGGAAGGAAGTCTTCTGGAGGAACAAGCTAATGGTGCTCATACAGTAGGGCTTAAACAGACGATCTTATTCCCATTTGTCACATTAGGAAGTATCATCAATTTGTGTGATATTTTAATGGCTGGAGGGACAAGCAGATCAAATCATAGTGAAGTAGGAAGTTCATACATTCATTTTAATTATACTCCTAATCAAGATAAGGCTACTGCATCCTTAGTTGGCGATGTTGCACGAGGAGTAATGCTGAATCAAGCTCCGATCTTTTTGGGTGGTCAAGGGGGATTAGTAGGACCAAGTCGTTTAGGATACAATACAGTTATCGCAGCAGGAGTAATTTGCCGTGAAGATTGTCCTCAAGGGCATAAACTTTTAATGGGCGAGAAAATTCAGAAGGAAGATATGGATTTTTATCCCGGACTATATTGGAGTGTGAAGAGACGAGTTATTAATTGCATCGAATATATTGCTAACATAATCGCCCTAAGACAATGGTATCTTAATATACGCGTTAAATTCTATAAAGGAAGTCACGTTGAAAAAATGCTATACGAAGCAGCGCTTGAGAAACTTGAAATAGTATTCAATGAGCGAGTTAAGAGGTTTAAAGCTCTATGTAGTAAGATGGATAAATCCATAAAAACATATAAATCTGTAAAGGGAAATGAAGTTTCATCAGAGCTTATTAATCAAAAAACAGAGCTATTCGAAAATTGCGATAAAATAGAAGAATTATATAATACAAGTTTATCGTATTCGGGCGATGAAAAAAAGAAAGACACTTTTACTAGCAAAATAGATATGATCATTGAAAATATTGGTTATGATTACATCAAAGTAATCAAGGATTTAGATGAAAATAGCATAAGAATAGGTACAGCTTGGTTAACAAGCATTATTGAATATACGAGAAATAGAATATTAGAAGTTCTTCCATCTTTTCAATAATTTAGAGGATTTTAAGATCCAAAGCAAATTCGAAATTATTTTTTATTTTAAAAAGAACTCAGGATATATTTTTAGTGAACCGTTACCGTTTTTGAGAGATTCAAAGGTTTATCAGGATCTAATTCGTGCACTAACGCAGCGTGATAAGCTAATAATTGTAGAGCGGCAACAAAAGTAATTGGGCTGAATAAATTGTGATATTTATCAGGAGGTTGAGGGATCCGAATTGTAATATCGCTTAATTCAGTGATTTTTTCATCACTTTCTACGACTACCGAAATTATCGTACCTCCTCTTGCTTTAAATTCCATAACATTACCAACTAATCGTTCGTATGTTTCATCTGGAGGTGCGATGAAAATGATGGGAAAACCTTCTCTGACTAAAGAAATTGGACCGTGTTTTGCAGACGCAGCAGAATATCCTTCAATAAAGCGACATGCTACCTCTTTTAATTTTAATCCTCCTTCTTTTGCGGTTGCTATAGATATCCCTCGAGCCAAGAAAAAATAATTCAAATTCTTTTCTAAATTATTGACTATATATTTGATTAAATCAACACTCTTGGCTAAGAAATTCTCAATTATTTTAGGTGTGGCATTAAGTGCATCGTAATAATTTCTAATATCATTATCTGATTCTATATTTCTAATTTTGGCTATTTCTAAGGCAATTAAAGCAAGGGTTAGAACTTGAGTGCTATATGTTTTCGTAGCAGCTACTCCAATTTCGGGTCCAGCTTGTGTTATTATTATGTGATCAGAATATCTAGTTATAGATGAACCGACGACATTAGTTATAGCTAAAATTTTTATATTTTTTCTTTTCTTCTTTGCCCATCGAATAGCTTCTATTGTATCAATTGTTTCACCTGACTGAGAAATCACTATAATAACAGAATTATCTTCCAGACAGTTTGAAAATTGAGTTTTGAATTCAGAACATTCCATTTCCTGGATATATTTTCCCAAAAACTTGGTAATCATGAATTTCCCGGCTAAAGCTGCATAATAAGAGGTACCCGCTGCGGTAATATAAATATTCTGTGCTGAAAGAAGAACCTCAGCAAAATCTTGTAAAAGCTCTTTAGAGATCATCATAGTTCTTCTTAATGCTCTTGGTTCTTCATAAATTTCTTTTAACATAAAATGCTCGTAACCCCCTTTTTCTGCTGCGTCTACTTGCCATTTAATGGTTCGCATATCCTTTTCAATTTTAGCATTATCATTCTTAAGACTAAAAAATTGCACTTCTCCTGCTTTTAAAATGGCGAGTTCATCGTCGTCCATTACATAGCATTTTCTGGTTAGGGGTAAAAAAGCAGGAATGTCGGAGGCACAATAGGTCGCTTTACCTTCTTCAATCCCAATAACCAAAGGCGATTCTTTTCTAGCTACAATAATTTTATCAGGTGTTGTTGCATGACATATCCCGAGAGCGTATGCACCTTTGCATTTTTTGAGTGCTTTAATAGTAGCATTTTTCAGATCAAAGCCCTCTTTTAGATAATCTTCAATTAAATGGGGAATAACCTCAGTATCAGTATCAGAATTAAAACGATGACCTTTTGATATAAGCTCCTTGCGTAATTCCATAAAATTATCAATAATTCCATTATGAACCACAGCCACATCTCCTGAACAATCGAAATGCGGATGACTATTTTCTTTTGTCGGAGGACCGTGAGTTGCCCATCTAGTGTGAGCTAAGGCGACTTTAGA